>NZ_JAQUAL010000202.1:0-4382 GCF_028687295.1 Simplicispira sp. | reverse complement strand
GTCCAGCACCAGGTGCTGGCCCTGGGCGTGGGCCTGCCGGGCCAGGCGGGCATAAAAATCCACCGGCATGCCCGGCGGCAGGCTGCCGCTGGCCACCAGCCAGCGCGCTGCGGGTGCGGCGTTGTTCAATGCGCGCTGCCACGGTTGCCATTCGCTGTCTTGCACCACTGGGCCGGGCAGCACGAAGCGAAATTCATCGCTGGTGCTGGTCTGCACCACGGCAAAGTTTTCGCGCGTGTCGCCGGCAATCGGGTGGGCATGGGCGGGAATGCCCTCGGCGGCCAGCAGGCGCTCCAGTTGTTCGCCGTTGGGGCCACCGGCCAGGTAATGGGCCTGCACGCTGGCGCCCAGGCGGTGCAGTACCCGCGCCACATTGATACCGCCCCCGCCGGGGTAGCGCTGCACCGGGCCACAGCGCAGCTTGTGGGTGGGTTGCACCCGCTCGGTGTCGGTGGCAATGTCCAGGGCGGGGTTGGGGGTGAGGGTCAGGAACGTGTGCATATCTGACAGCATAGGCGCAGAAAACGCTTTTACCAGGCGGGCTGGGCCAGCCCTGACCAGAGCGCGTTGGTGTTGTAGCTACGCCATTTTTCCGGGTCTTCGCGGCCTATGATTTTCTCATGGCAGCCGGGTGCTGACAGGTCCAGCACCTCGGGCGTGATGCTCTGGTCGTGCCGGGTCGAGAAAAACACCTTCACGTGCGGCGCCACCAGCGACTTGCTGCCTTGCTGCACCACCACGCCCACCCGCCCGCCACTGAGGCGCACCAGCGAGCCCACGGGGTAGATGCCAATGCTTTTCACAAAGGCCTGGAACAGGCGCAGGTCGAAGTGGCCGCCAGTCCACTCGGCCATGCGCCGCAGCGATTCGGACGGGTCCCAGCCGGCTTTGTAGGGCCGGTCGGAGGTGATGGCGTCGTACACATCGCAAATGGCTGCCATGCGGGCAATCAGGCTGATCTGGTCGCCTTGCAGGCGGTCGGGGTAGCCCGAGCCGTCGATTTTTTCGTGGTGGTGCAGGCAGGCGTCGAGCACAGGCGCCTCGATGTTGCCCGCCGATTGCAGCATGCGGTGGCCCTGCACGGGGTGGTTGCGCACCACGGCAAATTCTTCGTCGGTGAGCTTGCCCGGCTTGTTCAGCACGGCCAGCGGAATCATGGCTTTGCCCAGGTCGTGCAGCAGCCCGGCCACGCCAGCGCTGCGCACATGGGCGTCTTGCAGCCCGACTTGCTTGGCCAGCGCCACCATCAGCGCGCACACAGCCACTGAATGCATGTATGTGTAGTCGTCTATGGTTTTGAGCCGCGCCAGGCTCAGCAGCGCATGCGGGTGGCGGGTGACGGAGTCCGAGATGTTTTGCACCAGGTTTTGCACGCTGGCGCTGTCCACCGCCCGGCCCATGCGGGCCTCTTTGAACATCGACACCACGGCCTCTTTGGACTGCGTGCAGATGGCGGCAGCGGTTTTCAGCTCCTCTTGCATGCGCGTGGGCATCAGCGAGCGCTGCGGCTGCGGCTGCGGCGTTGGGGGCGGCGGCGGTGCTGCATCGCGCAGGTTGATGGCCGGCAGGTCTTGCAGGCGGCTGAATGCGGTGTCGATGCGCTGATCCACCTCTTCGCGCGTGGTGGAGGCCGTGCCCGGCGCCACATCGTGCCCCAGCGAGACATCAATCCAGACTTCGCGGATGGCGGTGGCGCGGATGCTGGCCAAGTCTTTGGGGTCGGTGAGCGTGAATTGGGTACGCCAGAACGGGTGCTCCATCCAGGAGCCGCACAACTCATGGATGTGCATCCCCATAGTGAGATCGTGAACGCTGATTCGCTTGAGCATGAAAGACCTGCCAGCCCCACCGTGGGACTGCAATGTAACTAGAAGAAACCATGATAGCCTTTTGCCATTCCTGACGTATTTGGTCTTTTGTGCTTTTGAGGCCACTCCCCAGAACATGCCCTTAGCCCCTGGCGCTGCCCCCAGCCCCGCGCAAAAAGCGCTGCGCAAGCTTGGCCTGGTGCGCCCCATCGATCTGGCCCTGCACCTGCCCCTGCGCTACGAGGACGAGACGCGCATCACGCCGTTGAAAAACGCCCGCGAAGGCAGCGTCGTGCAGATCGAGGCCACCGTCACCGCCAGCGAGGTGCAGTTGCAGCCGCGCCGCCAGTTGCTGGTGCAGGTGGACGATGGCACAGCCACCTGCGAGCTGCGTTTTTTCAGCTTCTACCCCTCGCACCTGAAAACGCTGGCCCTGGGCGCGCGCCTGCGCATCCGGGGCGAGGTCAAGGGTGGCTTTTGGGGGCGTCAGATGCTGCACCCGGCGTTCAAGGCCGCTGGCGGCGAGCTGCCCAGCGCCCTCACGCCGGTGTACCCCACCACAGCGGGCCTGCCCCAGCCCTACCTGCGCCGCGCCGTGGTCACGGCCTTGCAGCGCGTGGAGCTGTCGGAAACCCTGCCGCCCGGGGCGCCGCTGCCGCCGATTGCCATTTATAGCCAAAATGGCCTCCAGCCCTTTCCCAGTCTGCGCGAGGCGCTCACCTTTTTGCACCATCCAAGCCCCGATGTGGCCCTGGCCACGCTGGAAGACCACAGCCACCCGGCCTGGCAGCGGCTCAAGGCCGAGGAGCTGCTGGCACAGCAGTTGTCGCAGCAGCAGTCCAAACGCGAGCGCGAGCGCCTGCGTGCGCCCGTGCTGCAAGCGCGCACGCCCGCCGATGGTGGCTTGCCTTTGCCCGCGCAACTGCTGGCCGTGCTGCCCTTTGCCCTCACCGCCGCACAGCAGCGCGTGGGCCAGGAGATCGCTGCTGACCTGGCACGGCCCGTGCCCATGCACCGGTTGCTGCAAGGCGATGTGGGCTCGGGCAAAACCGTGGTGGCTGCGCTGGCCGCTGCCGTGTCCATGGACGCGGGTTGGCAGTGCGCGCTGATGGCGCCCACCGAAATTTTGGCCGAGCAGCACTTTGCCAAGATGATCGGTTGGCTCGAACCCCTGCTGGCAGCGCGCGGCCAGCGCGTGGCCTGGCTGGTGGGCGGGCAAAAGAAAAAAGAACGCGCTGCCATGCTGGCGCTGATCGAGAGCGGCGAGGCCGCGCTGGTGGTGGGCACCCATGCCGTCATCCAGGAGCAGGTGCGCTTCAAAAACCTGGCGCTGGCGCTGATTGACGAGCAGCACCGTTTTGGCGTCGCCCAGCGCCTGGCGCTGCGGCAAAAGCTGGCCCACCACGGCATGGAGCCGCATTTGCTGATGATGACCGCCACCCCCATCCCGCGCACGCTGGCCATGAGCTACTACGCCGATCTGGATGTCTCGGTGATTGACGAACTGCCGCCGGGGCGCACGCCCATCGTCACCAAGCTGATCGCCGACAGCCGCAAAGACGAGGTAATTGCGCGCATCGGCGCCCAGGTGGCGGCAGGCCGCCAGGTGTACTGGGTGTGCCCGCTGATCGAAGAGAGCGAGGCACTGGACTTGTCCAACGCCACCGCCACCCACGCCGACTTGAGCGAGGCCCTGCCCGGCGTCATGGTGGGCCTGCTGCACTCGCGCATGGCGAGCAGCGAGAAAAAAGCCGTGATGGCACTGTTCAGCGGCGGCCACATGGGCGTGCTGGTCAGCACCACGGTGATTGAAGTGGGCGTGGACGTGCCCAACGCCTCGCTGATGGTGATTGAGCACGCCGAGCGCTTTGGCCTCTCGCAACTGCACCAGCTGCGCGGGCGGGTGGGGCGCGGCGCGGCGGCATCGGCCTGCGTGCTGCTGTACGCCACCAACGACAGTGGCCGCGTGGGTGAAACCGCCAAAGAGCGCCTGCGCGCCATGCAGGAAACCAACGACGGTTTTGAGATTGCCCGGCGCGACCTGGAAATTCGCGGCCCCGGCGAGTTTCTGGGCGCGCGCCAGTCGGGCGATGCGCTGCTGCGCTTTGCCGACCTGGCTACCGACACCGCTTTGCTGGAGTGGGCGCGTGCGCTGGCGCCCTGGATGCTTGAGCGCCACCCCGAACTGGCTGCGCGCCATGTGGCGCGCTGGCTGGGTGGGCGTCAGGACTACCTCAAGGCGTAGTAGGCAGCGCAGGCGCGTCCAGGTGCGCTGCTTCCCAGGTGGCGATGGGTACCGGGCGGCCCAGCAAATAGCCCTGGCAGAACTGGCAGCCGTGCTCCACCAGAAAAGCACGGTGGGCGGTGGTCTCTACCCCTTCGGCCACCACCTCCAGGCCCAGCGCTTCGCTCATCACCCAGTGCGCGGGAAGCCTCGGGGTTTAGCCCGAGGTCGAGAGCGCGGACACCGCAGGTGTCCTAATGGGGCGCTTGCTGCTCTTCGATGTACTGCCGAAGAATATCTATCGGCGCCCCGCCACAGCTTGAGGCAAAGTAGGAAGGCGACCATAGAAC
>NZ_JAQUAL010000055.1:0-18787 GCF_028687295.1 Simplicispira sp. | reverse complement strand
GCGCCACCGTCAAAAACCTGCCTGCGCTGCTGGGTGTGGGCTACGACTTCACGGCACACGACTTCTACAGCTTCTGCCCGCAAATCTCTCTCACTACCGACACCAACGCCTACTGCGGCGAACAAGGTCTGGAGCAATGCCGCCAATGCCTGCGGCGCAACCCCGCGCCCGGTGGTGCCAGCATTGAAGCCTGGCGCAACCAGCACGCGCCCTTTGTGCAAGGCGCGCGCAACGTGCTGGTGCCCAGCCGCGACGCCGCCCGCCGCTTTGCCCGCTTTGCCCCCGGTGCCCACATCCGCCTGGCTCCGCACACCGATGTGCCCGACGCTGCCCACCTGCCAACGCCCATGCCACGCCCCGTGGCCGCTGGTGCGCCGCTGAAAATCGTGGTGATGGGCGCCCTGAGCACCATCAAAGGCGCAGACGTACTGGAAGACGTGGCCACTGAAGCCGCCCAGCGCGGCGCCCCCATCGAATTCCACTTGCTGGGCTACGGCTACCGCCACCTGCGCGCCCAGCCCCGCGCACGCCTGACTGTGCATGGCGCCTACGACGAAAAAGACCTGCCTGCACTGTTGCAATGGCTGCAACCCGATTTGGCATGGTTTCCGGCGCAATGGCCCGAAACCTATAGCTACACCCTGAGCGCCTGCCTGCAAGCGGGCCTGCCCGTGGTGGCCCCCGACCTGGGCGCTTTTGCCGAACGCCTGGCAGGCCGCCCCTGGAGTTGGGTGCGCCCCTGGGCCAGCAGCACTACGGACTGGGTGCAATGGTTTACCCGCCTGCGTGAGACCCACTTTGCCAGCCTGCACCCACCCCAGCCTCCTGCCACTCTGGCAGAGCAACCCGAAGATGCCCTGATCCAGCCGTGGGACTACCACCGTGAATACACCCAGGGACTACCCCCCCCAGCGCCCACAGCCAGCGCGCCCGGTGCTGCACAGCTGGCCAACCTGCGCCCTGTCGCCAGTACCGCTGCCCCAGCACTGCGCCAGGGCCTGGTCGGCGTGCTGATGCGCCTGCGTGCCGCACCCGGCTGCGCCAACTGGCCCGCGCTGTGCCATCGCACTGGCAGCGGCGGACCAAAAACTGGCTGCTGGGACACCGATAGAGTGTGAAAAAAACCACAGTTTGCCCAGCACCCCTACTTACAGGCCCAACAACGCTGGCCCCAGCCAAGGGCTTGCACTAAACTGCCCCCTGACCCGCGCCAGCGTCGCCCGTAAAGGCTGCGTTCCTGCATATAGCAGCGTCGTTTTGTGGCAGTTGTTGTTTTTTCAAAACAGCCTCTTACCACAGAAGAGCACGGGCGTTATACCCTGTATAGGCTGTGCTAACATTCTTTAGCGTAATCAATCTTGGTAGTTGCGCTTTCAACTTTTAACTGGAGTTCCTACATGAAGAAAAATCTTCTTGCCCTGAGCATTGCTGCCATGGTTGGTGGCCTGTCTGGCGTGGCTAACGCACAAGCTGTTGTGACCGATACCGTTGGTGGCCGCTTGGTCAGCAACCTGCAAACCTTTGGCACGCTGGTGCCCCCTGGCTCTGGCCCCCAAACTCTGACTGTCGTGGGCGCTAACGGTCAGCCTGTCGTTGCTCCCGCATCTGTGACGCAAGCGCCTGCAGCCAACCAGCTGGTAGTGACACCAGCAGGTATTGGTCACATTCTGGTTGTGCCTTACTTCACCACGCAAGGTAGCCACGCTACGCTGCTGAACCTGGTGAACACAGACACGGCGAACGGCAAGGCCGTCAAACTGCGCTTCCGTGGTGCTGCCAACTCGGACGACTTGTTTGACATCACTGTCTTCCTGTCGCCTGGCGACGTCTGGACTGCCAACGTATCTGCCAACGGCGAACTGTCGGCCCTGACCACTGCCGACACCAGCTGCACGCTGCCCAGCGCCGCACAAATCAAAGAAACTTTTGGCAAGTTCTCGACCAACCGCGTCTTGGACAACGCTGCAGCGCAAACTCGTGAAGGCTACGTTGAAATTCTCAACATGGCTGACATTCCCCCACGCAGCATCTTCAATGCCGCTACTGGCGAACTCACGAACAGCGCTCTTTACACTGCTACCAAGCACGTGAATGGCGTGGCTCCTTGCAGCCAAGGTGTGATGGATGCACAAGCTCAGCCCCTGTCTGCTAATCCTCTGAGCGGCAACAACCCCCAAGCGCGTGGCTACTCGTGGCCTACCGGTGGTCTGATGGCCAACTGGACAGTTGTTGACGTGGGTACTAAGGCATCGTTCAGCGGTGAAGCTATTGCTGTGCGCGCAGTTAATGCAGCTGGTGTGTCAGGTGCTGCCAACCTCGTGTTCTCGCCACAAACCGGTGACCCAGTGGGCGCTACAGCCTTCAACCTGACTGCAGATCCTCTGCTGAAGCTGGGTACTGTGCGTGCTGCTAGCTACGACTTCCCCGATCTGTCCACGCCTTACACTACGGGCGGCACGGGTACCCCTGAAGACCAAGCCAACGCATTGGCTGGCGCTCTGGCCACTCAATTCATCAGCAACGAATACCTGACCAACCCTGCGGTCAACTTTGCTACGGACTGGGTGTTCTCTATGCCTACCCGTCGCTATGCAGTAGCGATGAACTACGAAACTAAGACGATTGTCGGCCACGGCACTCAAATCGCTCCCAACGTGAATTACGTTGGTGGTTTCATTCCCGCAGTCGACGCGTCGAATTACTTCAGCGCAGCCAACGGCGGTAACGTTTCTCTGAACCGCGAGAAGACCCGCATTTGCGTGGATTCCCGTAACCTGTTGGCCTTCGACCACGAAGAGCAGTCGCGCACTTCCTTCGTGATCTCGCCTAGCGACATCCTGAAGTTCTGCGGCGAAACCAGTGTCCTGACCTTCAACGGTAAGGCATCTGTGCTGGGCGCTTCGCTGGCTGTCAACAACATTGATACCAAGTTCACCGACGGCTGGCTGCGTATCGCAACGCCTGGCCTGGGTGCTGGTCTGCCTGTCGTGGGCTACGCAGTCGGCAAGGCTATCGGTCCTGACGGCGGCAACTTCGGTGGCACTTGGATGCACCGTACTAGCCGCTAATCCAACCGGATTGCTGCAAGCATAGAAAGGCGGGGAGCAATCCCCGCCTTTTTTCTATTTGAAACCACCCCTTCTCAGGGTTGAAACACTCCACACTGACAGCGTATGTTGCACCTGCTTTCTTCCCCCCACCGTTCCTTCGGCGCCCTGCGCCCGCTGACTGCCCACTTTGCCCTGGCTGCCGCCCTGCTGGCCGCGCCCACCTTTGGCCAAAGCAAATCCGAGGTGCTCATGCAAGGCGCCGGTGCCAAGATCGAAACCAGCGATGTGCAAGCAGAGCTACAACGTTTGCCTGCCGCTGCACGCGAGCGCGTGCTGGCCCAGCCCGATATGCTGCGCCAGCTCATCAGCAACCTGTATTTGCGCCGCGCCTTCGCTCTCGAAGCTGAGCGCCAAGGTTTGCCCAAAACCACTGAAGTGCAGCACAAACTGCAAACCGCCCGCGAAAACGCCCTGGCGGAAGTCCTGGCCGAGCACATTGCCACCGCAGCCACCCCCGACACCACCGCCGCCGACAAACTGGCCGCCACCATCTACAAAGCCGAGCCCCAGCGCTTTGCCGTGCCCGCGCAAACCCGCGCCCGCCACATCCTGATCCAGGGCGCCACGCCCGAAGCCCGCGCCCAGGCCGACAAGCTGCTGGCCGAGTTGAAGGCCGGCGCCAATTTTGAAGAACTGGCCAAGGCCCACTCCGCCGACCCCGGCAGCGCGGCCAAGGGCGGCGACCTGGGCTTGTTCCCCAAGGGCCGCATGGTCAAGCCCTTTGAAGAGGCGCTCGACGCCCTGCAAAACCCTGGCGACCTGAGCGGCGTGGTGCAAAGCAACTTTGGCTACCACATCATCCGCCTGGAAGAGCGCCAGCCCGCAGGCACCAAGCCGTTTGACGAAGTGCGCGAGCAGCTGCGCGCCGAAGTCGTCAACAAAGCCCAGCAAGACGCCCGCATGAAAGAGGTAGAACGCCTGCGCGCCCAAGCCAAGGGCGACGAAACCGCTTTTGAAGCGTTTCTTGCCGCGCAAAAGCAGCAGCTGCCCGCCACCACGGCGCCCGCTGCGGCACCCACCCCCACTAAGTAACCCGCCCCCCCAGGCCGCACCGCGCCGCCCGCCGGGTGCGCGCGGTGTGGTTTGCATTCCATGAGCGCACTCACCCTTGAAGCCACCGCCCTGTGGCGCGCGCGCGCCTTGTGCTGGGTTTTGACCCGCCGCGAGATTGCTGCCCGCTACGCCGGAACCGCCCTGGGCATTGCCTGGGCCTATGTGCAGCCGCTGCTCACCATCGCCGCCTACTACCTCGTGTTTGACGTGGTGTTTGCCATGCGTCTGGGCGATGGCGCACCCACCCGCGCCGTCGGCGCCTACCTCATCGTCGGCATGCTGCCGTGGATGGCGTTTTGCGATGCACTCACGCGCGCCATGACCAGCCTGATCGAGGCTGGTGGCGTACTGCAAAAAAACGCGCTCCCGCCCATGCTGTTCCCCACCCGCGCGGTGCTGGCCAGTGGCGTGGTCTATGCACCGCTGATGGCCGTGCTGGTGCTGGCTTATGCCGGGCAGCACCATTTTTCTGCGGCGCTGCTGGCCTTGCCGGCGCTGCTGATGTTGCAGTGGCTGCTGTGCTCGCTGTGGGGCGCGGCGCTGGCCGTGCTGGCAGCGGCGCTGCGCGATACGGTACAAATCGTTGGCTTTGCGCTGTCGATTGGCATCTTTTTGTCGCCGGTGCTGTTCCCGCCGCACCTATTCCCCGCCGACTGGCGCTGGGTGCTGTGGCTCAACCCGATGACGGCCTGGATCAGCGGCTACCAAGCGGTGCTGTTGCAAGGCGCCTGGCCCGCCTGGCCGGTGTGGCTGGCGGCGGGCGTGTGGCTGGCCCTGGGCGCGCTGCTGCTGAATGTGCTGCTGCGCCGCAGCCGCGACCAGCTGATTGATTGGCTCTGAAGCCTCAAAATATCAAAAATGATAGCTGCTCGCGCCCGCTGTATAAGGCCTGGAGGCCATTTTGACTAAAGAAAACGCGCTCCATAAGCTACCTCAAGCTGCCGACGCACCGCCCCTGACTTTGAACGTGGCCCATCTGGGCAAAGAGTACCGCCTGTACGCCTCGCCCCGCCAGCGGCTCAAGGCATTGTTGACGGGGCGCAGCTACCACCGCAGCCACTGGGCGCTGCGCGATGTGTCGCTCACGCTGCACCGGGGCCAGTGCCTGGGCGTGATTGGTGACAACGGCGCAGGCAAAAGCTCATTGCTCAAACTGCTGGCGGGCACTTTGCAGCCCTCTACCGGCAGCATCACCCGCGTGGGCCGGGTGACGGCCATTCTGGAGCTGGGCGCGGGTTTTCATCCAGACTTCACGGGGCGGCAAAACCTGTACTTCGGCGGCAGCCTGATCGGCATCTCCGCCGCAGAAATGGCAACTCTGGAACAGGACATCATTGATTTCTCCGAGTTGGGAGAGGCCATAGACCGGCCCGTCAAAACCTATTCTTCGGGCATGACGGTGCGCCTGGCCTTTGCCCTGGTCACCGCAGTAGAGCCGCAATTGCTCATCATTGACGAGGCGCTGGCGGTGGGCGACCAGCATTTTCAGAAAAAATGCGTGGAGCGCATTGAGTCGTTCCGCAACAACGGTTGCACCATTTTGTTTTGCTCGCACAGCATGTACCACGTGCAACAGCTGTGCGACACCACGCTGTGGCTCCAGAGCGGCCAGGTGCGGGCCTACGGCCCCACGCTGGAGGTGCTGGCGGCCTATGAAGTGCATGTGCGTGCGCAAGAGCGCGACGATGTCGCCGCCGCGCAGCAAGTCGCAACACCCGCCACCACGCCATCCGACAACGCACCGCGCCGCGCCGCGCGCATCGAATCGCTCACGCTGGCCGAGGTGGACGATGCCAGCCCGCCGCTGCTGCAAACGCCCGATCTGCTGGTCACCGTGCGCGTCCACATGCCCGAGGGCGAAGCGCCCAGCATTGGCGTGATGCTGGAGCAGGCCCACGGCGTGGGGATCACGTCCGTCACCACACACAACGATGGTGTGCGGCCCCAGCACCTGGGCGACAACCTGTGGCAAGCCCGACTGCGCTTTACCGCGCTGCCGCTGCATTCGGGCGAGTACGTAGTCAGCGCCTATTTGTTCGATGCCAAGGGACTGGTGATTTATGAAGAGTGGCTGCAGTACGCGCGTTTTCGGCATGTGTACCCGCTGTCGATGCCGGGGCTGGTGCGCTTGCCGCACCAGTGGGAGTAGGCCATGCTGCGCGCGCTGATCCCCAGCCGCTGGCGCCCGCACCTGCGCGAGGCGCTGGAGCTGGTGCTGTTGCCCGGCTTGGCGGCGGTGCTGCCTTGGGGCTGGTGCTTTCGGGTATTCCGGCGGCTGTCAGCGCGCTGCCAGTGGCTGTACCGCGAGCCCTGCGAGCGCGCACTGCACGAAGCACAGGCGCGCGGTTGGGTCACGCCCGAGCAGGCACCGCGCTGGCTGGCGCAGCGCCGCCTGGTCACGCTGATCGACCACGCCGACCTGTACCTGGCCGCTACGCGCAGCAACCGCTGGATGCAGCGCCACCTGCAAGTGCAAGGGCAGTGGCCTGCTGTGGGGCAGGCGGGCATTCTGGCTACCTTCCACTGGGGCGCGGGCATGTGGGGCCTGCGCCATGCACAGCAGGCGGGCTTGACGCCGCATGCGCTGGTGGCGCCGCTCAATGGCGCGCATTTCGCCGGTCACCCGGTATTGCACCGCTATATACAGGCGCGCACCGCCCATGTAGCCAAGGCGCTGGGCTGCCCCACGCTGGATGTATCGAGCAGCCTGCGCCCCGCCCTGCGCGCTTTGCGCAATCGCGAGCAGGTGCTGGCCGCGATTGATGTGCCATCCGATCAGGTCGCCGCCAGCGTGCCGGTGCAGATTGTCGGCATGGCCGCGCAGGTGCCCAAGGCGCTGCTGCGGCTGGCGGTGGAGCAAAAAGTGCCCGTCACGGTGTACCTGACGGGCATCGACATGGGCACCGGCCAGCGCACGCTGCGCATCGTGCAGCTGCCGGTGCTGGGGGATTTGGACGCGCTGGTAGCCGCTGTGTTCACCCACCTGAGCGAGGCCATCGCCCAAGACAGCGCCGCTTGGCATTTCTGGAGCGAGGCGCCGCGCTTTTTTGTGGTGCCCGATTAGGCGCCAGGCACTTTGATGTAGCGCCTTCTGTGCCTGAGAAACGGTGCCTCAATCAAGCGAAAGCTCACGTACCCGGGCAGCAGCATCAAAACAAAGAAGAAAAGCGCCCAAACACAGGCCAAGTAAAAATTGGAAATATCCATGATGTGTTCATGGACGAATCGAGCCGCTTCAAACACTACAAAAAAGTGCAACAGGTAAATCGAATAAGAATACTCACCTAAACGCGCCACCAGTTTTGAAAAATTGGATTGCGAGTGCGCAAAAGAATTGTCGTACCACGCAATGCCTATGGCGTAGACCAACCCTTCAATGGTGGGCATAAAAATCCAGATCGGACTGGGCGATGGATAAGACGGATTTCTGAAAAACCCGCCCTGCTGGTCAAAAAACCAATAAAACGCGGTAAACGCAACGATGGCCAGCAGAACCAGCACATGGCGGCGGGCGATATAGCCGCTGAAATGGTAGGCCAGCATGCCCAGCACAAATTGGTCTATTCGACCCACAAGCGTGGCATAAGCCAAAAACTGGATTTCACCGTGGTGTTGGTGCAAAAACCAGCGCAGCACCAGCGCCACGCCAATCACTGAAAACGGCAGCCACTGCGATTGATGCAACATCCACAGCAGCAACGGCAAAATCAAATAATAGTGAAACTCTACCGTAATAGACCAACCGCCGTTGGGCAAAGACGGTAGCCATAAGCCCTGCGCTATAGACTGGGCGTAAGCGGCAATACTCTCGCCATTCAAAAGCTTTTGCAGGCCTACCAGCAAAATCACCACTATCAGCAGTGGCAACAGGCGCAGAGCGCGGTTCCAAATAAACGCCCGGTAATCAATCGATTTACCATCCAGTAATTTTGCAAACAGGTAGCCACTGAGCGTCATGAAAAGCGCAACGCCCGTGTGCCCTTCATCCAGCACGGCCAGCGGAAATATCGCCGGCACATAATCAAACGTCACCGGGTAGCCGTTGGTGGCGTGGATAAAGTGCCAGGTCACCACCATCAAGGCCGCCAAGGCCCGGACGTGATCCAGCGCGATGAAATGCGCCCCGGAAGAGGATTTCATACCACCATTGCGTTTTTCAAACGTCCCACGTCAATTACTCCTGAATTCATAGCTGCTTGCGCCCGCTGCACAAGGGCTAGAGGCTTATTTAACTTACAAACCCGTAACTACCAAGCCTCCAAGCCCCTGCTTTTTCAGGCAATCGCCACCAGTCCCTTTTTCTGGATGACCGTGAGCAATCGCAAAGCGGCGCCGCCCGGCTTTTTGACGCCGCGCTCCCAATCCGAAACCAGGTTTTTGGACACATTGAGATAGCGCGCAAAAACCGGCTGCGAGATGTGTTCACGCAGACGGATTTGCCGGATTTCGTCTGGTGCCAGCACTTGCACTGGGGTCAGGCACGCCTCGTCAAACTCGCGCATGGTCTGCTTGTTGACAGCACCGATCTCGTGCAGGGCCTCCATCGTTTCGTGGATGGCTGCCAAAGCGTCACTGCGGTATTTTTTCGGCATTTCTGAAAATCTCCTCGAACTGTCCGTTATCCAGCAGCTGTTGTAGGGACTCATCGCTGAGCGCCAAAACGTGCCTGGCCGCCTTCTTGAACTGGGCTTCTTCGTCGGCGCTGATGTTGGCCTGGGCATTTTTGGCAAATCCAAAAACAAAGAATGCCTTGTCGCCCTGACGGTACAAAACCATGCTGCGATAGCCGCTGGATTTGCCACCGCCTGCACGGGCAATGCGTTGCTTGATCACGCCACCGCCCAAGTCCGCATCGATTTGGCCCTGCTCAGCCCGGGCCACTGCATCCCACAAGGCATCGGGCGAAATCCCTTCCTTGCGTACAAAACGCCCAAACCAAGCATTTTTGAAAACTCTCACATCGAAGCACGCCGCTGGATACCGGAAAAGTATCACACTTGGATTGATACTTTGCAAGACATTCCTGCACCGCGAAACATGGCGACTTCATACAAAAAAGATAGCTGCTTGCGCTTGCTGGGCGTGGGCTGTAGACCGATTTTCCTTGTAAATCTGCGCTATGCCGGCTTGGCCCCTTCCCCCGCTGGGGGAGGGAGCAAAACCCGCTGGGCCAGGTTCAGGACGCATCCCACGGCGCTGGCGTTTGCAGCGTTTTTTGCAGACGGGTGGCGCCGCTAATTCCACTCATCACGGCGCCCCAGGCGCTGCTGGCGGGCATCGGCCAGGCCCAAGGCGATCATGCGCAGGCGCTCGCGCCAGGGGCCGCTGGGCAGGCAGCAAAACAAGGCCAAATACCAGTGGCGCAAGCGGGTGATGCGCCTCCAGCGGCGCGAGAGCTGGGGCCGCTGGAGCAGCAAGGCGTTGTTACGAAAGATGTAGTAATAGCGAAACGGTGCGTGCTGCGGCAGATTGCGCCAGCGCCCCAGCCACACGCGCCAGCGCCTATCCCCCAAGGCATGCACCATGCGGGCGCCGTGTACGCCAAACAGCCGGTAACCCAAGGCACGCGCACGCAAGCACCACTCGGTGTCCACATGGTCGATGAACAGCGCCTCATCCATCAGGCCGATGGCATCTAGCGCGTCCATAGGGATGAGCGAGCCGGAAGAAATCAAGAAATCCGCAGGCACCAGAGGCAGGGCATCGCTGGCCGTCTGGTGGATCAAGCGCAGCCAGCCAAAGCGCACAAAGCCCGACCACTCTTGGCCATCCTCGGCGCGGTACTGCGGGCCTACGGCGGCCAAGGGTTGCCCTTGGGCCTGTAGTTGCAGCGCCGCATCGCGCAACCGGGCCACGGCGCCGGGCTCCAGGCAGCTGTCTTGGTCGAGCAACAACACCCAGCGCGCACCGTGCGCGCGTGCCGCCTGAATGCCGATGTTGTGCGCCGCACCAATGCCCAGGTTGTGCGGCTGTGCCAGCAGTTGCGCGGGCACGGCGGCATCCCGCACCAGGACAGGCAACCAAGGGCAAGCGCCGGGCGTGGCGGTGTTGTCCACCACCCACAGCTGCGCCACTTGGCCGCGCAAAGCCTGCACGGCCGCCTGCAAGGTGGCCTGCTGGGGGTGGTAAGTCACCAGCACAGCAGCGACGTCGGGGCAAAAAGAGGTGGGCATGGGGGCGTGCGAGAATCGAAAATTTTACGCGCCCGCCCACCGGCCCTCGTTTTTTGCGCAGCGCTTGTGCGCGCTGGCCTCTTTTTCGCCCGCTATGTCTGACCCTACCGACGCCGTCCCAGCGCCCCAGGCGCAACCCCTGATCAGCGTCTTGATGCCCGCCTACAAGCACGCTGCGTTTGTGCGTGCCGCCCTGGACAGCGTGCTGCAGCAAAGCTGGCGCCACCTGGAGGTCATCGTCATCGACGACGCCTCGCCTGACACCACCTGGGACGTGCTGCAGGCGTGTACCGATCCACGCCTGCGCCTGCTGCGCAACGAACACAACCTCGGGTCGCACGGCACCATGAACGCTGCCCTGCAGCTGGCGCGCGGCGAATTTATTGCCATCATCAACTCTGACGATCTGTTTTTGCCTGAGCGCCTGGCCAGCTGCTACGCGGCGCTGCAAGCCAGTGGTGCCGATTTGGTGGGCACCGACATCCGCCTGATGGACGACGATGGCGACGTGGTGGCAGCGCACTGGTGGATCGATGCCTACGAAGCCCTCAAGCGCGTGTGGACGGAAACCCAGGACTGGCCAGCCACTCTGCTGGCGGGCAACGTCTTCATGACCACCTCGAATTTCTTCTTTCGCCGCCGCTGGCTGGAGCAGGTGGGGCCTTTTCACGACCTGCGCTATGTGCTGGACTACGAGTGGCTGCTGCGCGGTCTGGCCCAGGGCATGCGCCTGGCCTGGGTTGAAACACCTCTCCTGCACTACCGCCTGCATGCGGCCAACACCATCAGTGAACACCCCTGGCGCGCCAACCTGGAGTGTGCGGCTTTGCTGCGCCAGTACCTGCCAGCCCTGTTGGGTCACACACCTACGCAGCACACCCAGCTAGGACAGCTGACGCAGCAATGGGCGCGGATTGAAAAGTACCTGTGCGAAATTGCAGCCACGCAACGCCATGAGGCGCTGGTGGCCAAAGAAGCCGAGCTTTTCCCATTGATCAAAGACCGCGACCGCTGGATTGCCGAGCGCGATGAGTCGTTGCGCGAGCTGCACGACCACGTCGCCAAGCGCGATACACACCTCGCCACACTCACCCAAGAAATCAGCGAGAAGGATCGGCAAATCGCCCTGCTCTCGCAAGCACTGAGCGAACGACTGCAGCGCCCGCAGCACACTCCATCTACCCCAGCACAGTCTCCGGGCTTTGCCATGCCTGCGCCCACTGTGCGCCCCACACAAGCCCCCCGCGCACACCCGGGGCGGCCGCAGCGCCTGCTGGACTTGGCGCATCTGCAAGATTGGCTGGAACCGCGCCTGGGACGGGTGCGCTGTGTGTCGTTCGACGTGTTTGACACTTTGGTGGCGCGCTGCATTGAGCCACCAGAGACCGTCCATACGCGCCTGGCACAGCTGGTAGCAGAAAAATTGCCGACCTATACCCCCGAGCACATTCTGGCGGCACGCCGCGCTGCGGAGCAGGCGCAGCGCCAGGCCATGCTGGCCCAGGGGCTGGATCACGAGTGCCACCACGACGCGCTGGTGCAGTCGTGGGTGACGCAACTGGTGGGCCAGCGCGATCTGCTGCTAGAAGCCTTCATCCACACCCAAGAGCGCCGCCTGGAAGCCCTGGCGCTGGCTGCCAAACCCGGTGCTGCCGCGCTGCTGAGTTGGCTGCAGCGCCAGGAGGTGCGGGTGATTGCGGTCTCGGATATGTACCTGGGCCACGACCATGTCTCCGCCCTGCTGGATGCCTGTGGCCTGGGTACGCTCATCGATCAGGTGTATGTCTCTTCGGAATTTGGCCTGGGCAAATACTCGGGGCGGCTGCACAGCCATGTGCTGGCCTTGGAAGGACTGCAGCCCGAGCAGGTGGTGCATGTGGGTGACAACCTGGTGTCCGACATGCGCGCGCCGCTGCGCTTAGGGATTGAGGCAGTGTTTCTCGACGAGAAGGCCCAGCGCCTGCGCCGACGCCACCAAGCACTGTCGGCGCGCATGGCACGCCTGGGCGGCGTGTGGAGCGGACGGCATTTTTTTGAGGCCGTAGCCGTGCGCCAGCGCATGCTGGAGCGCAGTGGCGAGGCGGGTGAGCCGTTCTTCCACCACTATGGGCGCGATGTACTGGGCCCAGCATTTGCCACCTTCACCCTGGCTTTGACGGAAAAAATTGCCCAGCAACGACCAGAGAAAATCTTCTTTTTGGCACGTGATGGCTATTTATTCATGCGGCTGTACGAACGCTGGTGTGCATTGCAACCCGCCACGCAGCAGCCCTGGCCCGAGCCGGTGTATGTGTATGCCTCACGCCGCGTAGTGGCCATGGCCTCCATGGCCGAGGGGCTGCGCCCAGAGCAGGCCATCGTCGCCCTCTACAACCCCAAACAGCAAGGGCTACTGTCGGTGCTAAAAACCTTTGGCCTGGCACCGGCGGATTTTCACGAACTGGCCTTGGCACATGGTTTCGCCGACCTGGCCACGCCCTTGCACAACTGGCAAGACCCACGCCTGCTGGCTTTTTTGGCGGATGAGCAGGTGCAAGCGCGCATCCGCCCGACAGGCCAGGCAGCGCGCGCGCACCTACAGGCCTATTTCGAGCAGCAAGGCTTTTTCGCCTGTAAGCGCGCCGCCCTGGTAGACATTGGCTGGAACGGCACCATCCAAAAATTCCTGCACGACAGCTTTGGCCAGCGCCCAGACTACCCAGAGGTACACGGCTGGTATCTGGCCTTTGTCGCGGCCATGCATGGTGACTTTGGCATGGGCGAACGTATTGAAGGCTTGCTGCTCGATGCCCGACGGGGCGACGCCTACGAGCGTGCGCCCATGGATTTCGAAGAAATTTTTGAGCAAGCAGCACGTGCCGCCGAGGGCACCACGCTGGGCTACGAGGAGCAAGACGGGCGCATCGTTGCCCGGCTCAAAAGCGACGAAAGCCCCGATCGCCTCGGTGAGCTCGCTTGCAACCCACTGATTGCCCAATTGCAGGCGGGCGTGCTGGCCCACCTGGAAGACTTCCACGCCATTTGGAGCCTCACAGGCTACCAAGCGCAGCAACTCAAACCGTATGTGCAAGCACTTCTAGAGCGTGCCGTGGTGTACCCCACACCCGAGGAAGTAGCGCAGATTGGTCAGCTGGTACACACCGAGGATTTTGGCCACGACCACACCCTGGACATTGCACCCCCCCGCGTAGGCTGGCTGGATTTGCTGCGCCCGCGCCAGCTCTACCGCCAGCTGCGCCCGCTGGCCTGGAAGTTTGCCGCCTTTGCCCATTTCCCCAGTGACCTGCCCGCTTGGCTGTTTCGCCTCGTACACCTGAAAAAACGCGCCTAAGGCTCACCCACACCATGCATAAACCGCCTTCACGCCGCACCGGATTGCTATTACCGCTGCACCGTATCTGGCTACTGAGCCTGCCCTTTCGCTGGGCAACACGCCCCTCTAGCAACGGCTTTGCGCCCGGGCTGCGCAACGTGCTGTCTTACGAAAAAGGGCGGCTGTGGCACCTCTTGCACGAACGCGAGCGGCTGGTGTACCGCTGGCTACGCCTACGCGCTGGCTGGCGCAGCCGCGACTGACGCGGGCGCCAGCCCCTGCAGGTAGTCACGGGCATAGTTCCAATCTTCATCGTGCCGACCAAGTCGAGCCTCTGGCACACCGCTGGGCTCCCAAGGCTGGCCCGCTTCGTCTGTGGGGGCCCCTGCGGCGATGAACTGCTGACGCAGGCGCAAGAAAAAGGCCAGCCAGTCGCCCGCTGATGTATTCCAAGGCCGCACCCAGGTCCACGGGCGCTGGGCCAAACGCTCGGGGAAGGCCCCCAAATCGGTCGTCACCACCGGCAAACCCGCCTGCAAACAAGTGCTCAAGGTGTAGCTGTAGGTCTCTGGCCACACGGCTGGAAACCACACCACATCCGGCTGCAAGCGTTGCAGCAAGCGGGGCAGGTCATGCTCCTGGTACGAGCCATGGATGGTCAAACTGGCCTCGGGCTGGGCCTTGAAAGTGCGGAACACGTAACCCAGCAAGTGCAGCTCGATCGGCGCATTCAAGCGCGCGGCTTCCAGTGCCACGGCTTCGGCCACATCGCCACCTTTGATGGCACTGAGCCCGCCGACCAAAAAAATGCGCAAATGGCGCGGCGCTGGCAGCGGCAAAGGTGCGCGCACAGGAGCGGCCGGGTGCTCCAGCATGTCGGTGTGCGGTGCGTAACGAATGCGCGCCTGGGGAAAGTAACGCTGCACACGCTGCGCACAGTCATGGCTGGGCGCCAACACCCAGCGCGCTTGGTGCAAAAACAGCCGATGGCGCAGCTGCCACGCGTCAATCGTTTCTTGCGTGGGCGCGGGGCGCTCGTGTACGCAGGCTCGGCACTGCGCCAGGCCCTGCTCTCCACAGTAGGTTTTCTGTGCGGTGGTCAAAGAAATTTGCGGGCAGGCACTGTAGTAGTCATGGGCGGTGAAGTCGTACGCCACGCCCAAATGCTCATGCAAATGCATCACCTCGGGCGTGTGACCGACCAAATGGTGGTAGTGCACGTGGCTGACTCCCAGCTCGCGCAGCAGTGCTACCAAGGCTGCTTGTTCGCTGGGCCACTGGAACTCCTGGGAAAAACTCTCACGCTCATCCAGCCAGCGCAGGCGCAGCGGGCCATTGTCTTGTGAGGAGAGCAGCAAAAAAATGGCCTGTTCGCGCAGGTGGCGCGCCAGCTCTTCCACGTGCTGCTGCGTGCCCCCACCCCAACCATGCGACACCGCCAGCACACGCGGCAGCACACTGGAACGCAGCCGCACCACGTCCTGGTGGAGAGGGTGTACAGGGTCGTTCTGCACCGAGGCGGGCAGGGGAGATGCATCGCTGGGTGTGGGGGCAGGCACTGTAGCCATAGCAGGCGGCCGCACGGTGGCCGCCTGGCGGCGCCCCAGTGCCAAATCCAGCCCCAGTTTGGCACGCACCAGCGGGCGCGTGACGCGGATCACCGTGGAGGTTTGGATTTCATGCAGGTGCGCTGCCAGCGCTTGGTGCTGCTGACGCAGTTGTTCCAACTCCTGCACGATGTGTTGCTGGTGTGCCAGTTGCCCCTGTGCCTGCTGTAGCGCCGCCACAACCTGGCGGTGTGACTGCTGCACGGCACTGAGCTGCTGTTCAACCAGTGCCAGCTGCGCGCTTTGCGTTTGCACCAAGGCCAGCAAGCTGGCCGCACTCACCCCCTCGCCGGGCAGCTGCGCGCAAGAGAGCGAGGAGGAAGACCGATCAAGCGAACCCATGCTGGAATTGGCTAATAGCCAGCAGTACGCACCCGTTCAAGGTGCCTGGTAATACCACCACTGGCCTTCTTCGAGCAGCCAGGTTTCGACCACGCTGGTGGTGATGGGGTCACGAAAACCCCGGGCCACCACGCGCGTATCGACGGCCACCTGCACGGTGCAGCGCTCGGGCGTGGCGCACTCCACGCTTTGCACGCGCGCGCCCGTCCAGCTGGCGCCGGTGCCAAAGCGGTTGCGGTAATTCTGGGCGGTATTCAAGCCCCGAAACGCTGGCGTGGTATAGCCATAGGCATCCTCGTACTTACCGGTCACCAGCCAGTCCCAGCGCTGCTGGGCGCGCGCACGCACGGCGTCTTCGGCCTTAGCAGGTGTGAGCACGGCAGCGGCGGGGGCGCTACTGCTAACAGCACCCGGCGCAGCGCAACCTGCCAGCAGGCTGGCGGCCAGGGCAGTGGCAACCAGCAGGCCACGGCAGGGCATGGGAGTACGGAAGGTATTAGGCATAAGTGCTTGCGTCCTTTGTAATACGTTGGAGTTGGTTAGTTGGAAGGGAGGAACTGCAGCGGTGCTGGCGGCTCCTGAACAGGCGGTTTTTGTGGTCCGACTTGCAGCGGCAGGCGCTGCAAAGCACGCATGCGGTCGCGCAGGTCGGCGCCCACTTCAGTAATCTCCACATCCGAGCGCACCACCCGGGGCGTGATCACCACCAGCAGTTCGGTTCGCTTGGAGTCGTTCCGGGTGGCGCCAAACAGGTTACCGAACAGCGGCACCTCGTGCAGCACCGGCACACCAGACTTGCTGCCATTACCGGTTTCCTGGATCAACCCCCCCATCACGATCGACTCACCCGAGCGCACCGCCACTTTGCTGGACAACTGGCGCTGCAGGAAGAAGCGCTGCTTGGTGATTTCATCCTGGCCACCCACATCGGTCACCGACTGATCGACTTGCAAGGTGACGATGTTGCCCGCATTGACCGAGGGCGTGACCATGAGGTTCACACCCGTGTCTTTGTACTGGATGTTGGTTGAAGTGACCAAGGTATCGCTGTTGGTCAAAGTACCCGCCTGGATAGGCGTTTGATTGCCCACGATGATGGATGCCGTGTGGTTGTCCAGCACCATCAGCGATGGGCTGGCAATCATTTTCAGCGTGGTTTTGGCCGATAGCGCGGTCAGAACAGCGCGCACATTGCCCAGCGGATTCTTCAGCGTGTAAGAAAAACCGTTGGTCGGCTTCACCAGAGAGCCGCTGTCTTCGATTTTGGTGTTGTTCGACAACAGGCCCGAGCCGGTGTAGCCGGTGGTGGAACGGCTGTCGCTGAAAGCCCACTGCAACCCATATTGCAAATCGTCAGTCAGGGTCACTTCGACGATGCTGGCCTCGATCAAGACCTGTGTCGGTGGCAGATCCAACCGCTTGAGGGTGGATTCGATCTTGGAAAATTCGGATTTGGTACCCCACACCAGCACGGCGTTGTTGAGCTCGTCGGCCATCACGCGCACGTTGCCCAGTACTGCAGTGGCCGGTGCCTGTTGTGCAGTGCCAGCCTGTCCGGCGCGTGTACCCCCAGCGCTGGCAGTCCCTGCACCACCCGCGCGCATGCCCAACCCGCCACTGCTGGGGAAGGCAGTGCTGGAGCTAAAGGCGCTTCCGGGCTGGCCCAAACTGGAGCCAGTGGCGCTGGTCAACCCCGGAGCCACACCGGAGTTGGCCACGGCACTGGTCTGGCGGCCATCGCCAAAAATGCCGCCCAGCACAGTGGCAAGGTGGCGGGCATTGACGTTCTGCACCTGGTAAATGAAGAGTTGGGGCTCAGCGCTGTTGTCGCTGGGCTGATCCAGGCGCTCAATCCAGCGGCGCGCTTCGTCCAGGTAAGCGGCCCTGGGGGTGACGACCAAAATGCTGTTGAGCCGCTCTATGGGCATGATGCGCAAGGCACCAAAAAGCGGGTTGGCTTCGCCCAAGGCACTGGCACCAGCGCTGGCGCCTGCGGTGGCACCCGCACGCCCAGTGGCTCCCGCCGGGGTGGCCTGTGTCGGTGTAGTGCCACCGGCACCCGCGCTCATGAGTTGCATGGCCGCCTCCACCTCTTTGATGGAAGCATATTTGAGCGGAAACACCCCCACCGACATGCCTTTGAGTAAATCAACGTCAAAGGTGTTGACAAGATCCAGCCAACCTTCGGCCTGGGTGCGCGTGCCGGTCAGCACCAACAGGTTGCGCACGGTATCGACGCGCACCAGCGCTTCAGCAGGCATGAGGGGGCGCAAGATAGTGGCCATCTCACCGGCACCGATGTATTGCAGCGGCACAACGATGGCGCCATAACCAGGCGGAAGCGGGCCACTGCCGGTTTGGCGCACACCAGAGCCTATTCCTTTGAGGGTGTCAGGGCGCCCGACGTGGTAGCTGCCACGTGCATCGCGCAGCAACGCCAGACCGTTGGCCTGTAGCGCACTTTCCAGCAGAAATGCGGCCTGGTCAGGGGCCACGGCAGCGCGCGTGGCCAGCGTAATAGTGCCTGCCAACGGGGGGTGCAGCACGTAATCGGCCTTGAGGATATCCCCCAGAATCGTGCGCACCACTTCGGCTACGGGCGCTTCTTCAAAATTGAAAGTAACGGGAGGGCCATCGAATGTGGCAGGCACTTTGGCAGGAGCGATAACCCGGTCATTGCCCCGGATCAAGCGCGGCTCGGTAGTGTTGTCGGGTTCGGCAGCGCCGGCCTTGACGGTGCCCAGCGGCGCTACCGTGGTGGTTGATGTCACCAGCGACGGCTGTGCAGAAGTTTGCGCAGCCACCAGTTGGGAAGCGGCCAGAGCCACGGCAGAAAGTGCGTATCGGTAGAAGGTCATGGCAACAAATGGATAGGCAGAAGGGGCCAATGGCAGGCTCAGGGCCCCCCAAAGATCGGGCGGCGTGTAGTGGATGTCTGCGGCGCAGGTGATACAGGTGGCGCAGGTGGTACTGATTGGGCAGCCGCATTGGCCGCTGCTGCCGCTTGTGACAAGGCCACAGGCACTGCCGGTGGCGGTGGCGGCGCAGGCGGTGCGGACACCGGTATCACTGCCCCGGTATAGGTACTGACAGCGGCGCGCACCAATTGCAAGGTGCGGGT
Source organism: Simplicispira sp. (assembly GCF_028687295.1). NCBI lineage: Bacteria > Pseudomonadati > Pseudomonadota > Betaproteobacteria > Burkholderiales > Comamonadaceae > Simplicispira > Simplicispira sp. The sequence goes on along the minus strand of NZ_JAQUAL010000055.1, from coordinate 68 downwards.
CTGGCCCGCATTGTCAAAGGTGGCGCTGCGTGCCTGCACGGTGCGCAGCACCCAGCCACCGTCCACCA
>NZ_JAQUAL010000201.1:0-4441 GCF_028687295.1 Simplicispira sp. | reverse complement strand
GGTGGCTTGGGATCAGCCTGGAACCTTTTTCAGCATTTCCAGACCGACTTTGCCTGCGGCAATTTCGCGCAGTGCAGTCACTGCGGGCTTGTTTTTGCTCTCGATGCGGGGGGCGTGGCCTTGGCTGAGCATGCGGGCGCGGTAAGTGGCTGCCAGCACGAGCTGAAAACGGTTGGGGATCTGCTCAAGGCAGTCTTCTACGGTGATGCGGGCCATGGTTTCTCCGGGGGATTCAGGGAATATTGAGCGACTCGAAGGTGGCGGCTCTGGTGCGGCGCTGGGCTGCATACCGCAAGCGCTGGGCGTGGACGATGGCTTTGAGATCGAAAACCGCCCGCTCAAATAACTCGTTGATTATAACGAAGTCGAATTTATGGGCCTGGGCCATTTCTTCGCTGGCGTTTTTCAGCCGCATTTCGATCACATCGGTGGGGTCTTCGCCACGGCGTTCCAGGCGCGAACGCAATTCTTCCCAGCTGGGCGGCAGAATGAAGATCAGCACTGCATTGGCAAACGCCTGGGTGATTTGCAAGGCGCCCTGGTAGTCGATTTCCAGGATCACATCGGCGCCTTGGGCGATGCGGTCTTCAATGGCTTTTTTCGAGGTGCCGTAGCGCTGTCCATGCACATGGGCCCACTCGACAAACGCGTTGCCAGCGACCATGGCGTCGAACTCGGGCTGCGACGTGAAAAAGTAATCGCGCCCGTGTTTTTCCTGGCCGCGTGGTGCGCGCGTGGTGTGCGACACCGAGAGCTGTAACTGGGAGTCGATTTCCAGCAAGGCCTTGACCAGGCTGGACTTTCCTGCGCCACTGGGGGCGGCGACTACAAACAAATTTCCGGGGTAATCCATATGGGGTGTGCGCCAGGCGCTATGAAAATGAAAGCGTTATTCGATGTTCTGCACCTGCTCGCGCATCTGTTCGATCAACACTTTCATGTCCACGCTGATGCGCGTGAGTTCCAGCGCTGCCGACTTGGAGCCCAGCGTGTTGGCCTCGCGGTGCAGTTCCTGGATCAGAAAGTCCAGACGCTTGCCGATTTCGCCGCCTTGCTGGAGCAGGCGCTCGATTTCATCGATATGCGATTGCAGGCGCGTGACCTCTTCGGCCACGTCGATGCGGATGGCAAACGCGGTGGCCTCTGACAGGGCGCGGTCTTGTGCAGCCTCGGGGGTGGCGCTGCCTTCGGCCAGCCCCATGGCCTCTTTCCAGCGCTCCATGAAGCGCTGGCGCTGTTGTTCTACCAGGCGCGGCACCAGTGGCACCGCTTGCAGTGTAAGGGCACGCAACTGGCCGAGCCGGTCGTGCAGCATGGTCGCCAGGCGCTCGCCTTCCTGTGCGCGCGCCTGGAGCATGGATTCCAGTGCCTGCCGTGCCAGGGTCTGGGCCACTTCGCTCCAGTCTTCCTGGGTGGAATGGGTGTTGGCGCACAGCCGTACCACTTCTGCCACGCTCAAGGGCGCTGCGTTGGGCAGCCAGGACTGCACCACATCTTGCAGCGATCCCAGGCGTTGCAACAGGCGTGGGGTCAGGTCGGGTAGGGTGCTGGCGTCGCTGCTGTCCAGTGCGGCACGCACCTCGACTTTGCCGCGGCGGATCTTTTGTGTGACCAGGGCCCGCAGGGCGGGCTCCAGCGGGCGCAGCTCATCGGGAAGGCGAAAGCTCAGGTCCAGAAAACGGCTGTTGACCGAGCGGATTTCCAGCCCCAAACGGCGGCTGGCCGGGTGTCCGGCTTCGGCCGACGTACTCCCTTGGGAGGTGCCCAGCTGCGCGCTGGCGTATCCGGTCATGCTGTAAACTGGCATTAGACTTTTGGTGGTTGCTTGCAATCTGCGGATTATCCGGGTTCTGCCGCACCTTCCAATTTTCCCTGAAAAATATGTCAAAAATCAAACCGGCACCGCTGCCGCCCGATACCGCCATTGGTGGATACCGTGTGATACGCCGTTTGGCGGCCGGTGGTTTCGGGGTGGTCTATCTCGCAGTGGATGGCGATGGCCAGAAGGTGGCCATCAAAGAATATCTGCCCTCCTCGCTGGCCACGCGCTCGCCCGGCGAGCTGGCACCCAAGGTGCCTCCCGAAAAGCTGTCTTTGTACCGACTGGGCCTGAAAAGCTTTTTTGAAGAAGGTCGGGCGCTGGCGCAGATTTCGCACGCTTCGGTGGTCAGCGTGCTCAACTTCTTCCGCGAAAACGAAACCGTGTACATGGTGATGAACTACCTGGAAGGCGCGTCCTTGCAGGATTTCATCGTCACCGCGCGCGACCTCAAGACGCAGAAGGTGTTTCGCGAGTCCACCATCCGCTCGTTGTTTGACGAGGTACTGCGCGGCTTGCGCATTGTTCACCAGCACAAGATGCTGCACTTGGACATCAAGCCGGCCAACATTTTCATCACCGATGACAACAAGGCGGTGTTGATTGATTTTGGCGCTGCGCGCGAGGTGCTCTCCAAAGAGGGCAACTTCATCCGCCCCATGTACACGCCCGGTTTTGCCGCGCCCGAGATGTACCGGCGCGATTCCTCCATGGGGCCCTGGACCGACATCTACGCCATTGGCGCCTGCATTTACGCCAGCATGCAGGGTTTTCCGCCCACCGAGGCGCCGCAGCGCCAGGAAAAAGACCGGCTCTCGCTGTCGCTGGCCAAGCTGCGCGGCGTGTATTCCGACAACCTCATCGAAGTGGTCGAGTGGTGCATGGCGCTGGACCCGCTGTCGCGTCCGCAGTCGGTGTTTGCGCTGCAAAAAGAGCTCTCGCGCGAGGGCGAGCGCCGCTACACCAAGCTGACGGTGGCCGAGAAAATGCGCATGCAGCTCGATTCGCTGGTGACCGATACCCGCAAAAATGTGCAGAAAATGGGTGAAGCCACCGGCATTGGGGCCAAACCATCATGAAGTTCTCGGTATTCCAGATCAGTCGGCGCGGTGGCCGCCAGAAAAACGAAGACCGCATGGGGTATTGCTATACCCGTGAGGCCGGGCTGTTCGTGCTGGCCGATGGCATGGGCGGGCATCCCGAGGGCGAAGTGGCGGCGCAAATTGCGCTGCAAACCGTTTCGGCCATGTTCCAGCGCCAGGCCAAACCGGTGCTCAAGGACGTGCAGGAGTTCTTGTCGTCGGCGCTGCTGGCCGCGCACCACCAGATTTTGCGCTACGCCACCGACAAAGCCATGCTCGATTCGCCCCGCACCACCTTGGTCGTGGCGGTGCTGCAAGGTGGCAGCGCCACCTGGATTCACTGTGGCGATTCGCGCCTGTATATGGTGCGTGGCACTGAGCTGCTGACGCGCACGCGCGATCACTCGTACCTGGAGCTGCGCAATGCGCCGCCGCCGGGGCTGGAGCGCATCAACCGCAACGTGCTTTTTACCTGCCTGGGCTCGCCCACCAAGCCCATCTACGACATGACCGGCCCGGTGCCGCTGGAGCAGGGCGACCGCATTTTGCTGTGCTCCGATGGCCTGTGGGGCTCGGTGGACGATGTGGAAATTGCCCGCCAGCTGGTGCGCTTGCCGGTGTCGCAGTCGGTGCCCGAGCTGGTGGAAGACGCCCTGCGCAAGGCTGGCGCCAACAGCGACAACGTGACCGTGGTGGCGCTGGAGTGGGAGACGCCCGATGCGTTCGAGTCCACCCAGGGCGTGTCCACCGACAGCCTGCACGACGACATATTTGCCTCCACCATCCAGGCCGGCCCCATCGACGGCCTGGTCGATGATCTGGACGACGAGGCCATCGAGCGCTCGATTGCCGAGATCAACGAAGCCATTCGCCGCTCGGCAGCGCGCAAGGCCTGAGTTCACTGCCTTTCGCGTCCAGCGGCCGTGGGCGGCCCGCCGCCACCCCAGGCGCCGCAGCCTTGCGGTGGTCACCATTACTATCAAATAAATAGCTGTCAGCGCTTGCTGCGTAAGCGCTAGAAGGGATTTTGACCATGAAAATCGTATTGGCATCCAACAACCAGGGCAAGCTGGCCGAATTGCAGGCCCTGTTCGCGCCGCTGGGCGTGGAGCTGATCCGCCAGGGCGATCTGTTTCAGGGCGAGGCCGAGGAGCCGCACTGCACGTTTGTTGAAAACGCCCTGGCCAAAGCCCGTTTTGCCGCCGCGCGCACCGGCCTGCCCGCGCTGGCCGACGACGCCGGTATCTGCGTGGACGCCTTTGGCGGCCTGCCCGGCGTGGACACCGCCCACTACTGCACCCAGTTCGGTTACGACAAAAGCGACGCCAACAACGTGCGCGCACTGCTCGAACAAATGCAGGGCACCGACAACCGCCGCGCCGCCATGGTCAGCACGCTGGTGGCGGTGCGCAACCCGCAAGACCCCGAGCCCCTGATTGCCGTGGGCCGCGTGGCGGGCGAGATTTTGCGCACCCCGCGCGGCGACGGCGGCTTTGGTTTTGACCCGGTGATGTTCCTGCCCGAATTCGGCAAAACCTTT
>NZ_JAQUAL010000054.1:6093-19079 GCF_028687295.1 Simplicispira sp. | reverse complement strand
GCCTGGTCTATGAAAGCCTCAAAGAGGGCACCGGCGCATCGCCCAAAGCCAGCGACACTGTGCGCGTGCATTACCGTGGCACCTTCCCCGAGTCGGGCAAAGAGTTTGACAGTTCCATTGCGCGCGGCCAGCCCATCGAGTTTCCACTCACGGGCGTGATTCCTTGCTGGACAGAGGGCGTGCAGAAAATGAAGGTCGGCGGCAAAGCCAAGCTGACCTGCCCACCCGCCATTGCCTACGGTGCGCGCGGGGCTGGCGGTGTGATTCCACCCCATGCCACGTTGCATTTTGAGGTGGAGTTGCTGGGTATTGCTGGAAAATAAGGTCAGTTGTGCTGTGGATGGTGGCTGTTTTACGCCACCGTTCCGGTGGGTTTCGGTCTTCGCCACCTACCGCTTCGGGGTTGGTTTGCCATTCTGGTGCGGCAGGGTTGGCACGGTATCTGGTGTTGTGAACTCCTGAATTGATAGCTGATTGCGCTTACTGCGCAAGGGTTTAGATACCTATTTATATTGAATTCAGCCAGGGGTATGCGCAAGCAGCTCACTTTTTGATAGTTCCCTACTGCGGCAGGCTACCTCTGAAAACGATTGCGTGCAGCACCACAAGGAGCCCAGCCATGTCTGAACCCATCCTTGCGCAAGCCCTTGCTCTGCGGCGTGCCAAGCGCCAGGCCCTGGCGCTGCTGTTGTTGGCCACCGCGGTGTTCATCGCCACCAGCCTGGGGCCACGCGGTCTGTGGCTCGATGGCCTGAAGGCGGTGGCCGAGGCCGCCATGGTTGGCGCGCTGGCCGATTGGTTTGCGGTGCGCGCGCTGTTCCACCGTGTGCCGATTCCGTTCATTGCACGGCACACGGCCATCATCCCGCGCAACAAAGACCGCATCGGCGAGAACCTGGCCCGCTTCGTGCGCGAGAAATTTCTGGGCGCTGATTCGCTGGTGGCGCTGCTGGGCCGCCACGATGTGGTGGCGCATCTGGCGCAGTGGCTGACGGCGCCGGGCAACAGCCGGGTGCTGGGCCAGCAGGTGGCGCGCATGCTGACGGCGGCACTCGACACGGTGCAAGACCGGCAGGTGGAGCATTTCATCCAGAAGGCGGCGCGCACGCTGATCGGCCACATCGACCTGTCGCAGGCCATGGCCCGGGTGCTGGATGCGCTCACGCACCAGGGCCGCCACCAGGCGCTGCTGGGCCAGGCACTGGAGCGGCTGATTGCGCTGCTACAGCAAGATGATGCGCGTGCCCTGATTGCGCGCACGCTGGTGCAGTGGCTGAAAAAAGAGCATCCGCTCAAAGAAAAAATGCTGCCCACCGATTGGCTCAGCGACAAAGGTGCGGCCATGCTCGCCCACGCGCTGGAGGGGCTGTTGGCCGAAGTGGCCGCCAACCCCGAGCACCAGTTGCGCGCCAAATTTGACGACGCGGTGCAGTTGTTCATCACCCGGCTCCAGCACGACCCGGACTGGGCGCGCAAGGCCGAAGAAATCCGCCACTACCTGCAAACCAACCCCACGCTGGGCAACTACGTGCAGCAGTTGTGGCAAGACCTGCGCGCCGCATTGCAACGCGATCTGGCCGACGAGCATTCCGCCGTGGCCCGCAATGTGCGCGCGATGGGCCAGTGGCTGGGCCAGTCGCTGGCCCAGGACGCGGCGCTGCGCCAGGCGCTCAACGAGCGGCTGCAGGTCTGGGTGCAGGCCCTGGCGCCCGATGTGGCGCAGTTTGTCGCCCAGCACATCGAAGACACGGTGCGCCGCTGGGATGCCCAGGAGATGTCGCAACTGATTGAGCTGAACATCGGCAAAGACTTGCAGACCATCCGCATCAACGGCACGGTAGTGGGCGGGCTGATCGGGCTGGTGTTGTTCACGCTCTCGCACGCGGGCGATATCTGGCGTGCCGTGCTGCGGTAGGTGCTGCGCTGGATGCCAGAACGTTAGAGCAGTTTGAACACCAGCGGCATCAGCACGGCGGCCAGCACCACCTGCATGCCCAGCGCCAGCCCGGCATAGGCGCCTGCTTCAGCGTGTACTTGCAGCGCGTGGGCGGCGCCAATGCCGTGCGATGCGGTGCCCAGCGCAAAGCCGCGCAGCGCCATGCCTTCGGCGTCGGTGGGCAGGCGCATCAGGTCAAACAGCCAGCGCCCTGACAGCGCCCCCACCATGCCAGTGAGCACGGCAAACACGGCGGCCAGCGCGGGCACACCGCCAATCTGCACCGCGATGCCCATGGCCACCGGCGCCGTCACCGATTTGGGCGCCAGCGACAGCAGCACATCACCGGGCAGGCCCAGCGCCCAGCCCAGCCCCACGGCGCTGACCGCCCCCGCAGTGCCGCCCGCCAGCGATGCCAGCACCAGCCGCCCCCAGCGCGCGGCCAGCGCCGCCCGGCGCTGCCACAGCGGCCAGCCCAGCGCCACCACGGCAGGCCCGAGCAGAAAGTGGATGAATTGCGCGCCGGAAAAGTACGTCGGGTAGGCCGTGCCCGTGGCCAGCATCAGCGCCGCCAGCACCGTGACCGACAGCAGCACCGGGTTGGCCCAGGGCGCGTAGCCCGAGCGCAGGGCCAGGGCCTGCGCCAGCACATACACCGCCAGCGTGGCCGTCAGCCCGAACAGCGGTGCCGACGAGAGGTAGACCCACAGTTCAACGAAGTTCGGCATCGCCCGCTTTCGGTGGCGTTGGCGCTGGGGTTTGCCACAGGCGCAGCACCAGCGCCGTCACGGCCATGCCGATCCAGGTGGACAGCACGATCACCACCACCAGCCCCAGGCCATGCGTGCCCAGCAGCGCCAAGTGCGTCATCACGCCCACGCCCACGGGCACGAACAGCAGTGACAGGTGGGTGAGCAAAAAGCCCGCTGCTGGTGCAATGGCCTGCTGCACAGGCGCCCAGCGCAGTGCCAGCAACAGCAGCACCATGCCCACCACCGGCCCGGGCACGGGCAACTGCAAGAAGTGCGATAACGCTTCGCCCGCCGACTGCATCAGCAGCAGCAAGGCCAGGCCTTGTAAGGGTTTCATCCGCTGTACCTAGAAACGGGGGAGTTCGGGGTGCTGGAGCTGCCCGGCGCGCACCAGCATTTTTCCGTACTCGGCACAGCGGTGCAGCGTCGGGATGACCTTACCGGGGTTGAGCAGGCCCTGGGGGTCGAAGGCCGTTTTCAGTGCCAGCATCTGTGCGTTTTCTTCGGCGGAGAACTGCACGCACATGCTGCTGAGTTTCTCGATGCCCACGCCGTGCTCGCCCGTCACCGTGCCGCCCATGGCCACGCTGGTTTCCAGGATGTCGGCGCCAAACAGCTCACAGCGGTGCAGCTGGTCGGGGTCGTTGGCATCGAACAGGATCAGCGGGTGCAGGTTGCCATCGCCCGCATGGAACACGTTGGCACAGCGCAGGCCGTATTTCTTTTCCATCTCCTGGATGGCCAGCAGGATGTCGGCCAGGCGCTTTCGGGGGATGGTCGAGTCCATGCACATGTAGTCGGGGCTGATGCGACCGCTGGCTGGGAAGGCGTTTTTGCGCCCGCTCCAGAAGCGCAGGCGCTCGGCTTCGTTCTGGCTGACGGCAATGGCGGTGGCGCCTGCGGCGCGCAGCACGGCGCTCATGCGTTCGATTTCTTCCTCCACCTCCTCGGGCGTGCCGTCGCTTTCGCACAAAAGAATGGCCTCGGCGCTGAGGTCGTAGCCGGCGTGGACAAAATCCTCGACGGCGGCGGTCATGGGCTTGTCCATCATCTCCAGCCCGGCGGGGATGATGCCGGCGGCAATCACATCGGCCACGGCGGCGCCAGCTTTGCGCACGTCGTCAAAGCTGGCCATGATGCAGCGCGCCAGCTGCGGTTGCGGGATGAGCCGCACGGTCACTTGCGTGACCACGGCCAGCATGCCTTCGCTGCCGATGATGGCGGCCAGCAGGTCGTAGCCGGGGGCGTCCAGCGCCTGGCTGCCGAAGGTGATGGCTTCGCCCTCGGCGGTAAAGCCCTGCACTTGCAGCACGTTGTGCAGCGTCAGCCCGTATTTGAGGCAGTGCACGCCGCCCGAGTTTTCGGCCACGTTGCCGCCGATGGTGCAGGCGATCTGGCTGCTGGGATCGGGTGCGTAGTACAGGCCGTAGGGCGCTGCCGCCTCGCTGATGGCCAGGTTGCGCACACCGCACTGCACCACGGCAGTGCGGCCCACGGGGTCGATGTGCAAGATCTGGTTGAACTTGGCCAGCGACAGTGTCACGCCCATGGCGTGGGGCATGGCGCCGCCCGACAGGCCGGTGCCCGCGCCGCGCGCCACCACCGGCACGCCCAGGCGGTGGCAGGTTTGCAGCACGGCCTGCACCTGGTCGTGGGTTTCGGGCAGCACCACCACCAGCGGGCGCTGGCGGTAGGCAGTGAGGCCGTCGCACTCGTACGGGGTGGTGTCTTCGGCATTCCACAGCAGGGCGTGTGCGGGCACAGCGTGCGAGAGGGCTTGCACCACGGCAGCCTGGCGCGCGGAGCGCTCGGCAGGCGAAGGGGTGGCGGCAGCGCTGGGGTGGGCGGTGTTCATGCCTGCCACTGTAGGCGATGGCAGGCCGCTTGTGCGCTGCGCGGGCCGTGAGTTTTTTTGCAACGCAGCGTGAAATGGGCCTCGGGCCACGGTGCGCAGCAGCACATTAATACAATCAAAAATGATAGCTTCTAACGCCCGCTGTGAAACGGCTGGAGCCTTGTTTGGCTTGATAAATCGGCAGCCGCCTTAGGCCATGGTTTTGCGCAGCCAATCGGCAAAAGCGGCGCATTCCCAGCGGTCCATGGTGCCGGTGCGCCAGCACAGGTAGTGCGCATGCGGGCTGGGCGCGTCGATGTCGAACAGGCGCACCAGCGTGCCGTGCTCCAGCCAGGGTGCGCCCAGCTTGAGCCGCACCAGCGCCACGCCCATGCCTGCGGCGGCGGCGTCGCACATCAGGCCGATGTCGTTGAACTGGGAGCCAGCGTGGGGCTCGGGCCAGTCCAGTGCGGCGGCGGCCAGCCAGGTGCGCCAGGGCTCCAGCGCACTGCGCAGCAGCGGCGTGTCTTCCAGGTCGTGCGGGTGCTCGAAGGGGCCGTGCTCGCGCACAAAGGCGGGCGAGGCCAGCGGCGTGACCACATCGCGGGCAATTTCGACGTGTTCGACATCGGCGTAGTGGCCTGCGCCAAAGCGCACCATCAGGTCGGCGTCCTCGGCCACCACGTCCAGCAGCGGGATGGACACTTGCAGCGCCAGATCGATTTCGGGGTAAGCCTCGGTGAACTGGCGCAGGCGCGGGATCAGGATGGCGCGCGCAAACGTGGGCGTCACCGCCAGCTTGAGGCGGCGCTTGCCCGGCGTGCCCAGGGCTCCGGGAAAGCGCTGCAACGCGCCCAGCCCTTCGCGCACATGGGCCAGGTAGGTGCTGCCGTCGGTGGTGAGGGAAAAATCTGCCCGCCCGAACAGGCGCGTGCCCAGAATTTGTTCGAGCTGCTTGACGCGGTGGCTCACGGCGCTGGGCGTCACGCACAGCTCATCGGCGGTGAGCGTGACGCTGCGCAGCCGCGCCAGCGCCTCGAACGTGAGCAGGCACTGGATGGGCGGGATGCGCATGGACGCCAGGCGTTAGCGAAACACCACGGTTTTGTGGCCGTTGAGCAGCACGCGGTGCTCGCTGTGCCACTTCACGGCGCGCGCCAGCACCTGGCTTTCGGTGTCGCGGCCCCGGGCGGTGAGGTCTTCCACGGTGTCGGTGTGGTCGGCGCGGGCCACGTCTTGCTCGATAATCGGGCCCTCATCGAGGTCGGCTGTCACGTAATGGGCCGTAGCGCCAATCAGTTTCACACCCCTGTCATGGGCTTGGTAGTAGGGCTTGGCACCTTTGAAGCTGGGCAGGAAGCTGTGGTGGATGTTGATGGCGCGCCCTGCCAGTTTGGTACACAGGTCGTCCGAGAGCACCTGCATGTAGCGTGCCAGCACCACCAGTTCGGCCCCTTCGGCCTGGATGATTTCGTATTGTTTGGCCTCGGCCTGGACTTTGGTGGCGGCCGTGACGGGGATATGGTGAAAAGGAACGTTGTAGCTGGCCGCGAGCTGGTAGAAGTCGCGGTGGTTGCTGACAATGGCGCGAATATCTACCGGCAGCAGGCCCGATTTCCAGCGAAACAGCAAATCATTGAGGCAGTGCCCCTCGCGGCTGACCAGGATCACCGTGGGCAGCTTTTGCGACGTGGGGTGCAGGCTCCAGCGCATTTGGTAAGGCTGTGCGAAAGTGGCCAGTTGTTGCGACAGGGTGGCGTGGTCGTGCTGGGCGCAGCCAAACTGCACGCGCATGAAAAAGAGGCCAGTCACGGGGTCGTTGTACTGGGCTGCTTCTTCGATGTTGCCGCCGTGTTCAAGCAAGAAGCCCGAAACGGCATGCACCAGCCCTAAACGGTCGGGGCATGAAAGAGTAAGAACGTAGGCTTGGGTCATAGCGGCAAGATTGTCGCAGCATGGCCCGGTACACAAGGGTGCAATGGAACGATTGATGGATAAAAGCCGCAAGTGGGCTGGCTGGCGAGCGTGGCAGGGCCTGGTGCTGTACCTGGTGATGGGCCTTTGCTGGGTGGTGCTGGGCGATGCGCTACTGGACCGTCTGGTCACGAACCCCGACCTGCTGTCGCGCTACCGCGCGGTCAAGGATGCGTTTTATGTGCTGGTCACTGGCACGCTGGCTTGGTGGTTGCTGCGGCGCGCCCGCGCTGCCGACCACTTTCGCGCCGCCGCAGCGCAGCAAACCGCACATGTGCTGCGCCATGCGCCTGCGGGCATTGTGCGTGCCAGCGCCGACGGCCAGATACTCTGGGCCAACGAGCGCTTTTGTGAACTGACCGGCATGGGCCTCCAGGACTTGCGCCAGCACGAGTTTCGCAACGTCATCCGGCCTTCTGACCGCAACTGGGCCGATCACCAGCGCCAGCGCCTGCTGGCTGGCGAAATCGACCACTACCAGGGCGAGCGCCAGTGCCAGCGCCCGGACACGGGGGCCATCGTGCCCGTGGTGTGTACCGTCACGCTGGTGCCCCAGACGGACACCGATCCCGCCCACCTGGTGTGCGTGGTGCAGGACATCAGCGAGATACACGCCGCCCGCGCCGCCCTTGAGCGCAGCGAAACCGGGCTGCGCCTGGCGCTGGAGGGCAGCGGCAGCGGCATGTGGGACTGGGATTTGCGTTCCCGGCAGAGCACGGCATCGCCCAGCTTGCAGCGTTTGCTGCACTACCGGGGCGAGAATTTTGCGCAAGACTTTCACCTGCGCGAGCGGTTGCACCCGGATGAGCGCCGACGCCTGGTGGTGCGGGCACGCCACGCCATTGCCACGGGCGCGCCTTTCCAGGAAACCGTGCGCCTGCGCTGCTTTGATGGCCTGTACCGCTGGTTCATGGCGCGCGGTCAACGCCACCTCGATGCCACGGGCCAGCCCGAACGCTTCTCCGGGATCATCACCGACCTCAGCACCACGCACGCTGCCGAAGAGCGCCAGCGCCTGGCCGCCGCTGTGGTGGACAACACCCAGGAGGGCGTGGTGGTGGCAGATGCGCAAGGCCGCATCCTGTCGGTCAATGCAGCCTTTACCCGGCTGCTGGGCTACTCGGAAGAGGAGCTGCTGGGCAAAAACCCCAGCACGTTCAAATCGGGCCGCCACGACCGGGCGTTCTACGAAGCGATGTGGGCCACCATGCACCGCACAGACCACTGGCAGGGAGAAATCTGGAACCGGCGCAAGAACGGTGAGGTGTTTCCCGAGCACATGTCCCTGAGCACGGTGCGCGATGCGGCAGGCAACATCACGCACTATGTGTGCATTTTTTCCGACATCTCTGAGCAAAAAGTCCAGCAAGAGCGCCTGGAGTACCTGGCGCACCGCGATGCGCTGACCGGGCTGTCCAACCGCGTGTGGTTTCGCCAGCAGCTCGAAGGCGCGGTGCGCCAGGCACAGGCCAGTGGCGAGCAAATGGCCGTGCTGCTCATCAACCTGGATCGCTTCAAGGATGTGAACGACAGCTACGGCCACGCGGTGGGCGATGAGGTGCTGCAGCATCTGGCGCGCCAGGTGCGCACGGCGCTGCGCCCCGGTGATTTGCTGGGGCGCCTGGCGGGCGATGAAATGGCCGTGGTGGCGCGCAACCTGCGCCATGCCGAAGGCGCCGCTGCGGTGGCGCGCCAACTGATCGCTGCGGTGGCCGAGCCCTGGCGCTCGCCCGAGGGCCTGGAGGTGGTGGTGGGCTCCAGTGTGGGCATTTGCATGTTCCCCGAGCACGCCGACACTGCCGAGCTGCTGTTGCAAGGCGCACACTCTGCCGTGTATGGCGCCAAGGCGCGCGGGCGGGGGGCGCTGTGCTTTTTTGCCGAAGAGATGACGCTGGCGGCGCGCGAGCGCCTGGAGCTCGAGTCGCGCCTGCGCCAGGCCCTGTTGCAAGGGCAATTGCTGCTGTACTACCAGCCCCAGGTGGACATTGCCAGCGGCCGCATCATCGGCGCTGAAGCGCTGCTGCGCTGGCCCGACCCGCAAGAGGGCATGATTTCGCCAGCGCGCTTTATTCCGGTGGCTGAATCTTCGGGGCTGATCGGCCCGCTGGGCGAATGGGTGCTGCGCACCGCCTGCCAACAAGGTCAGCGCTGGCACGAGGCGGGCTTGCCCGCCGTGACCATTGCCGTCAACGTCTCGCCGCGCCAGTTCCAGCTCACTGATCTGGTCGCCTGTGTGCACAGTGCGCTGGCCGATTCAGGCTTTGCGGCCGACTGCCTGGAACTGGAGATCACGGAAAGCGCGCTGGCCGACCGTTTCGAAGAAACCCTGCAAGTTCTGCTGCGCCTGCGTGACCTGGGCCTGCACCTGGCGGTGGACGATTTCGGCACCGGGTACTCCTCGCTGGCACACCTCAAGCGCTTTCCGATTGATGTGCTCAAGATCGACCAGGGCTTTGTCCGCGACATTCCCCACAGCGCCGACGACATGGCCATCAGCGCCGCCATCATCGCCATGGGCCACAGCATGGGCCTGCGGGTGCTGGCCGAGGGCGTGGAAACCCCGGCGCAGCTGGCCTTTTTGCGCGAGCGTGGTTGCGACAGCTACCAAGGCTATCTGCGCAGCCGCCCCTTGCCAGCGGCAGACTTTGCGGCGCTCCTGGGGGCGCAGTCCACGGGCGCAGCGGGGTGAACACGCCGATGGCCTGACCGGCCCCATGGTCAACCCGGCCTGGGCAACCCGGTGGAATAATGGCGGCCTTGCCGCGTACCGGCAGGCCTGCCCGACACAGCAAAAATGGCGCAGCCTGCCTTGCAGGGCAGCGGTGTGCCGCCGGGAGGGCCACCGCCTGGGCGGCCCCTGCGGGGTAGCCCTATGGGCCTGCAACGCCGCCGCAGCCTCCCCCTTATTGACCCACACGGAAACAGCATGAAAAGAGAAAACCTGGGCCGCGCGCATGACGTGACGGCCACGCAACCCATCAGCCTGGATGTGCTGACCGAGAAATACCTCAAGGCCGGTGAAACCGGTGCTGAAGACCTGTTCCGCCGCGTGGCGCAGGCCCTGGCCAGTGTGGAAAAGCCCGAGCTGCGCGAAAAGTACGAAACCCTGTTTCTGGCCAACCTGCACGCGGGCGCCATCGGTGCCGGGCGCATCATGAGCGCCGCCGGCACCGACATCCAGGCCACCCTCATCAATTGCTTTGTGCAGCCCGTGGGCGACTGCATCCAAGGTGTAGACGATGAAGGCTTCCCCGGCATTTACGAGGCCCTGCGCGAAGCCGCCGAAACCATGCGCCGGGGCGGCGGCGTGGGCTACGACTTCTCGCGCATCCGCCCGCGCGGCGCTGAGGTCAAGGGCACGGCCTCAATGGCGTCGGGCCCCTGTAGCTACATCAACGTGTTCGACCAGTCCTGCTCCACCGTCGAGAGCGCGGGCGCACGGCGCGGCGCGCAAATGGGCGTGCTGCGCATTGACCACCCCGATGTGCTGGACTTCATCACCGCCAAGCGCACGCCGGGGCGCTGGAACAACTTCAACGTCTCGGTGGGCGTGTCCGACGCCTTCATCCAGGCCGTGCTGGACGACCAGCCCTGGGAACTGGTACACAAGGCCCCGCCCGGCAGCACCGTGCTGGCGCAGGGCGCCTACCAGCGCGCCGACGGCCTGTGGGCCTACCAGACCGTGCAGGCCCGCGACCTGTGGGACACCATCATGAAGTCGGCCTACGACTTTGCCGAGCCAGGCATCCTGTTCCTGGACCACATCAACACCGACAACAACCTGCACTACTGCGAAAAAATCGCCGCCACCAACCCCTGCGGCGAGCAGCCCCTGCCGTCCTACGGCTGCTGCGATCTGGGCCCGGTCATCCTGACGCGCTTTGTGCGCCACCCGTTCGGTCTGGACGGCAAAGCCACCTTCGACTTTGACTCCTTCGAAAAATCCGTCGCCCTGCAAGTGCGCGCGCTGGACAACGTGCTGGACGTGACCTTCTGGCCGCTGCCCCAGCAGCGCGACGAGGCCCATGCCAAGCGCCGCATTGGCGTCGGCTTTACCGGCATGGGCAACACCCTGGCCATGCTGTGCCTGCGCTACGACGCGCCCGAGGGCCGCGCCATGGCCGCGCGCATTGCCGAGCGCATGCGCGACGCCGCCTACAGCGCCTCGGTGGCGCTGGCGCGCGAGAAGGGGGCGTTTCCCAAATTTGATGCCGACGGCTACCTGGCACCCGGCACCTTTGCCAGCCGCCTGCCCGCCGCGCTGCAAAAAGACATCCGCAAATACGGCATCCGCAACAGCCACCTGCTGTCGATTGCGCCCACCGGCACCGTCAGCCTGGCCTTTGCCGACAACGCCTCCAACGGCATCGAGCCGCCGTTCTCGTGGATGTACAAGCGCAAAAAGCGCGAGGCCGACGGCAGCACCTCCGAGTACGCCGTGGAAGACCACGCCTGGCGCCTGTACCGTGAACTCGGCGGCGACGTCAACCAGCTGCCCGACTACTTCGTCTCGGCGCTGGAAATGTCAGCGGCCGACCACATCGCCATGATGGAGTCGGTGCAGCCGTTTGTGGACACGGCCATCTCCAAGACCGTGAACATTCCGGCCGATTACCCCTACGACGATTTCAAGGGCCTGTACCTGCACGCCTGGCGCGCGCGCCTCAAGGGACTGGCCACCTACCGGCCCAACAGCATCCTGGGCTCGGTGCTGGAAACGCACGCCGCCCCCGTTGCCGCTGATGCAGCCCCCGCCGCCCCTGCCGCGCCTGTGCTGATCGACCCCATGCGCACCGTGATCGAGAGCCGCCCTAAGGGCGCGCTGTCGGCAGTGGCTGAGAAGGTCGAATACTGGACGCAAGAGGGCAAAAAGCGCCTGTATCTGGTGGTGTCCTTCCTGCCCGTGCCCAACGCCGACGGCACTGGCACCGTAGACCGCGCCATCGAGTTCTTCATGCCCGTGGGCCAGAGCAGCGAGTCGCAGCAGTGGATGACGTCCAGCATGCGCCTGCTCTCGCTGGCCGCGCGCGGCGGCTTTCTGGAGCGTGCCCTGAGCGACATGCGCAAAGTGGTCTGGGACCGTGGCCCCGTGCGCCTGGGCGCCCACCAGAAGGCCGATGGCACCCAGGTGCCGATGTGGCACGACTCCGAAGTGGCTGCGGTGGCCTACGCCATCCAGAACATCCTGGAGCGCCGCGCCAAGCTGCGCCAGCAAGGCGCTGCCGCTTTGCCCCAGGCAGCGACTTCGGCCCCGTCACCGGCCACGCCGCCCGTGATGGCGGGCAAGAAGTGCAGCGAATGCGGCGCCCACGCCGTCATCCGCAAAGACGGCTGCGACTACTGCACCCAGTGCGGCCACCTGGGCACCTGCGGCTAAAGCGCGAAAGGGTGGCGCCATGACCGACATCGCTTTGCCCGGTTTTGGCGCCCCTGCCGTGGGGTTTGATACACCGTTTGCGCTGCTGCACGCCTGCCACGAGCGCGTGCAGCGCACCCTGGCCTTGCAGCACAAACTGGTGGGTTACCTGCACCAGCACACCTGTGACGCGCAGGCCCGCCAGGCCGCGCGCGATGTGCTGCGTTACTTCGACATCGCTGCGCCGCTGCACCATCAGGACGAGGAGCGGCATGTGTTTCCGCCGCTGCTGGCGCAGGGTGACGCGGCCACGGTGGCGCGCGTGCAGCAATTGCAGCGCGAGCACCTGCGCATGGCCGCTGACTGGCAGTGCGCCCGCCTTCCCCTGCAAGCCCTGGCCCAAGGCCAGCAAGACGCCTTCAGCCAGGACGACGAGGCCGCGCTGGCGCGCTTTGCCAGCCACTACGCCGCACACCTCCGCAGCGAAGAAGATGTTGTCTATCCCGCCGCGCAGGCCGTGCTGCCCGAAAGCACCCTGCGCGCCATGGGCCAGGAGATGCGCCAGCGCCGGGGCGCACCCGAATAGCGCTCCTGAATGTGTAGCTGTTAGCGCGCACTGCGCAAGGGCTGGAGGCTGATTTGGTTGTGAATGGGGCGGCTCAATGCACCACCACCGGGTTTTGTGCCAGACCGGTGTAACGGTCCAGGGTTTCTTCGACTTCTTCCTGGGTGGGGGTGTTGCGCTGCCAGGCCAGGATTTGCTGCTGGAACATCTCGGCCCAGGAGCCGTCCAGATACACCTCTTTACCCGAGCGCTTGTCCACGATCTCAAAGCCGTGGCGCACCAGTTGCGCCAGCGGCGCGGCGCTGCCGTCCGCAGTGGTGGCGGCGGGCTCCACGGCATCAGGGCGCATGTGGACGACCACAAAGGATTCAGAGTCGTAGAGCATTTGCATGGTGGTTCTCCCGGGGTCAGTGTGCAAGTCAGATGACAGCACGGGCGCACAGTTCAAGTCCTGTGGACGATCGTGGCGCTTCAGCCCAGTATTCCACGAAACCGTATGGCGCTGGCGCTGTGGCGTCTTTACCCGACATCTCGCTGCGTGTTGGCGCGCCCGCCGCAGGCCGCGCAGG
>NZ_JAQUAL010000054.1:0-5993 GCF_028687295.1 Simplicispira sp. | reverse complement strand
GCGGGCAGGTAGCCCAGGCTGGGGGCCAGCCACAGCTCGGCTTTCTGGTCGTAGTCGTGGTCGCGCCGGGGCAGGCGTTGCAGCTTGAGGGCGCGCACCTCGCCCACGGGCAGGTGCAGCGTCTCTTCAGCGCCCACGGTGAACGACCAGATATCGGCGCTGCTGGCGCCCACGGTGGCCAGGCTGATGCGCGTGCCCTTCGGGTAGCGCTCGGGGGCGCCTGCCAGCAGGGCGCCCAGCTGCACAAAGATGCTCAGGCGGTCTTGCGTGCCCGCCACCAGCGGCGCCTCGGGGTTGTTGGCACTGAAGGTGACGCGGCCCCGCTCGTAGTCGAAATGCGCGGCCTTTTCGCTGCGCGAGCGGTCGCCAAAGCGCTGGGGCAGCAGGCCCCGGGGGGTGATGTCGCCGGTGCTGGTCTGGGTGCGGCCACCCAGAAACAGCACTTTGAGTTCCTGGCGGGCCTGGTAGTGCTGGCCATCGTGCTGCCACAGCAGCTCGGCACTGGCGCTGTAGTTGAATTTTTTGATCTGCCCGACCACATCAAACGCCAGCCGCGTGGACACGGGCAGGCGCACGGGGGGAGGCGTGCTGGATGCCAGGCTGCTGGTGGCGCCGGGTGGGGTGATCTCCAACGCACCTGCGGGGGCCTGCGGCTGCGCCGGGGGCTTGGGTGCGGCCTGGGTGCTGGCCCGCGCCAGCAGCGTGGGGGTGGCGGGGTCAGAGCTGGCGGGCAGGGCGGTGTCCTGCGGCACGGGTGCTGTGCCGGTGGCGGGGGGCGGGGCGTCTGCGTGGCCGACCGGGGCGGCTGGCGCTGCGGCGCTGGTGTGGGCCTGGGCAGGGTCTGCGGCGCCTTCGGTGGCATCGCTGACCAGGGCGGCCGGATCGCCGATGCTGGCAGTGTCTATGGGCGCGCTGGCGGTGAACAGTGCGCTGCTGCCTGTTGTGCTGGTGTCGCTGCCGTCGTGGCTGCTGCCAGGGCTGTCATCGCCGCCGCTGCCGGGCGTGGCGTGGGGAGATGCGGTGGCGGATTCGGCGGTCGGTTCGGGCACTGCTGCCGGGGCAGGCTTGGCGGCAGCTGCCTTGGCCGGTGCTTTCTGGCGTGCCGGTGGGGGGGCGGGCGCTGCGGCTGGCGCTGGCGCAGGCTCTGCCGCCGCAGCCGACGGCGGCGGTGGCGGCGGCGCGCTCAGCATGCGCGTGTTCAGGGTGACGGCCACCGGGGCCGGGGACTGGGGCGGTGTGCCGTGCAGCGGCACGCCCACCAGCACCCAGCCGTGGATGGCCAGCACCGCTGCGGTGAGGGGCCACAGCACGCGCGCGGGCACTGCTGCCAGGCCGCTGCTGCTCATGTGCTGCCAAAGCCCAGATCGTGCGACAGGCGGGCGGCGGCGGCGCGCAGCGGCACGTCGATGGCACCGCCCCAATCGGGATCCAAGGTGGCACTGGCGCCCAGCGTGGTAATGCCCAGCACCAGGTGGCCGCTGGCATCGAACACCGGGGCGCAGAAGGCCACGATGCTGGGCAGCAGGGTATCGACCACCCGGGCCGCGCCGCGTGCGCGCACCTCTTGCACCAGCGCCTGCACGGCGGCCTCGCTGGTGGGCACGTCGGTGCGGGGCATTTTTTCTGCCTGTGCGATCTCGCGTTGCAGCAGCGCTGCCGTCATTTCGGGCGGCAGGTAGGCCGTAAAGCAGCGGCCCGTGGCCGAGCTCAGCAGCGGCATCACATCGCCCAGGCGCAGCGTGGCCGTGACCGCCTGGGGCGATGGCTCCCAGTGGACGATGGTCGGGCCGTGGTTGCCCCACACCGCCAGGGCCAGCGTGTGGCCGATCTCTTCCATCAGCGCGGGCAGGCGCTCGCGCGCCAGGCGCACGCCGTCAATGCGCGACAGTGCCGACAACCCCAGCCGCAGCGCCGCCGGGCCCAGGTCGTAGCGCGCCGTGCGGCTGTCCTGCACCACCAGCCCCAGGCGCTGGAAACTCACCAGATAGCGGTGCGCCTTGGCCGCGCTCATGCCCGCACAGGCCGCCAAATCCTTGAGCATCAGCGGCCCGCTGGACTGCGTGAGGCCCTCCAGCAGCGCAAAACCCACTTCCACCGACTGTATGCCGGCGCGTTCTTTGTCCATATGCACTAAAATTTCGCAGTTTTGTTTAGTTAAATCAATTTCTCTAATCGTAATTTTTGCTAGAGGCGGCAAATTTTGGCCCTCCAAAAATGCGGCAACTCCCATGAAATTAGCGACTTATAAAGACGGCTCGCGCGATGGCCAACTGCTGGTGGTCTCGCGCGATTTGGGCTCGGCACATTATGCGACCGGCATTGCCCACCGCTTGCAGCAGGTGCTGGACGACTGGGACTACCTGGCGCCCCCGCTGCAAGACCTGTATGCGCAGCTCAACGCGGGCCGGGCGCCGCATGCCTTTCGTTTTGATCCGCAGCAGTGCATGGCGCCGCTGCCCCGGGCGTACCAGTGGGTGGATGGGTCGGCTTACCTCAACCATGTGGAGTTGGTGCGCAAGGCGCGCAACGCCACCGTGCCCGCCAGCTTCTACACCGACCCCCTGATGTACCAGGGCGCCAGCGACGATTTTCTGGGCCCCTGCGACGATGTGGTCGTGCCCAGCGAGGCCATGGGCATCGACTTCGAGGCAGAAATCGCCGTGGTCACCACCGACGTGCCCCTGGGCGCCACGCCCGAGCGGGCACTGCGCGCCATCCGGCTGGTGATGCTGGCCAACGACGTATCGCTGCGCAACCTCATCCCGGCAGAGCTGGCCAAGGGCTTTGGCTTTTTCCAGAGCAAACCGGCCACCGCCTTCAGCCCCGTGGCCGTGACGCTGGAGGAGCTGGGCGACGCCTGGAGCCAGGGCCGCGTCCACCTGACGCTGCAATCTACCTGGAATGGCCGCAAAGTCGGCATGTGCGAGGCCGGGCCCGAGATGGCCTTCCACTTTGGCCAGCTCATCGCGCACGTGGCCGCCACGCGCAACGTGCGCGCTGGCACCATCGTGGGCAGCGGCACCGTCAGCAACCAGGGCGTGCAAGACGCCAGTGGCCGCACCGACTGGCCCAAGGGCTACAGCTGCATTGCCGAAAAGCGCTGCATCGAAACCCTGCAAAACGGCCAGCCCAGCACCGAATTCATGCGCTACGGCGACACCATCCGTATCGAGATGAAAGGCAAAGACGGCCACAGCATCTTCGGTGCCATCGACCAGGCCATTGCGCCGCCGTCGGATTCTTCAGTGTAAAAAGGCCCTGGCGCCCGCCGGATAAGCGCCAGCAGCTATTAATTTCATAGTAAAAGGAGCCCCCGCCATGCAACGCAGAACCCTCTTGTCCGCCCTGGCCGCCGCCGGTGCCAGCACCGCCGCCCCCTGGGCCAGCGCCCAGGCCGACTACCCCAACCAGCTCATCCGCTGGGTGGTGCCCTACCCGGCAGGCGGCGGCACCGACGTGCTGGCGCGCACCGTGGCCGAGGCCATGCGCCAGACGCTGGGCCAGCAAATCGTGGTGGACAACCGCCCCGGCGCGTCCACCAACATCGGTGGCCAGGCCGTGGCCACCGCCAAGGCCGACGGCTACACCATCATGTCGGCCGACAACGCCATCCTGGCCTACAACGAGCACCTGTTCAGCAAGCTGCCCTTCAGCCCGCAGAACGATTTCACCTACGTGGGCGGCATCAGCCGCTTTCCGCTGGCGCTGGTCGTGCACCCGTCGTTCGAGGCCAAGACCATGAAGGAGTTTCTGGCCTACGTGCGTGCCAACCCCGGCAAGGTCAACTACGCCTCGCCGGGCAACGGCTCGCCGCACCACCTGGCCATGGAGATGTTCAAGAACCGCACCAAAACCTTCCTCACGCACATCCCCTACCGCGGTGCTGCCCCGGCCATGGCCGACGTGATGGGTGGCCAGGTGCCGTGCATGTTCCTGGATTTGGCCTCGGGCCTGTCGGTGATCCAGTCGGGCAAGGTGCGCGCGCTGGCCATTGGCTCGGCCAAGCGCATCGCCACGCTGCCCGATGTGCCCACGCTGGGCGAAGTGGGCGTGGCCGATACCGAAGTGTTCGCCTTCCAGGGCATTCTGGGCCCCAAGGGCCTGCCCGCCAACGTCACCCAGCGCCTCAACGCTGACCTGAACAAAGCACTGGCCAGCCCCGCCGTGGTCAAGCGCATGCAAGACTTCGGCATGGAAGCCCTGCCCGGCACCCCCGAGCAGTTCCGCGCCCTGGCCCGCGCCGAAGCCAAGCGCTGGGGCGAGGTCATCAAGGCGGCAGGCGTCAAGCTCGACTGATGCTGCCGTGCCCGCCCCATGGGGCGGGCCACTGTTTTGGAGAGCCAAAAGAGCTGCCAGCGCTGACAGGATCAGCGCTGGCAGCTCTTTTTTGTGAGCGTTTACCGCACAGACGCTCTCCAGGGCATGGCGGCGCGCCCCTGCACGAGCGCGCCGCTGCGTTTACGCTGTACGGCTTTGCCAACCCCGGAGCTTGTCCCCATGCTGAACTTTGACTACCACAACCCCACCCGCATCGCTTTTGGCCAGGGGCGCATTGCCGATCTGGCCACGCTGGTGCCTGCGCAGGCCAAGGTGCTGATTCTGGTGGGCGGCGCCAGCGCCGAAAAAACCGGCACGCTGGCCGAGGTGCGCACCGCCCTGGGCGCACGCACGCACGCCACTTTCAGCGGCATTGAGCCCAACCCCAGCTACGAGACGGCCATGCAGGCCGTGGCGCAGATCCGCCGCGAAGGCTTTGACTTTTTGCTCGCCGTGGGCGGCGGCTCGGTGATTGATGCGGTCAAGTTCATTGCCGCTGCCGTGCCCTTTGCCGACGGCGATCCCTGGACGATTCTGGAAAAGCACGGGCGCAACGTGGCCAGCGCGCTGCCGTTTGGCACGGTGCTGACGCTGCCCGCCACGGGCTCGGAGATGAACAACGGCGCCGTCATCACCCACCGCGCCAAGGCGGCCAAGCTGGCTTTCAGCAGCGCGCACTGCTTTCCGGTGTTCTCGGTGCTCGACCCCACCAAAACCTACACCCTGCCGCCGCAGCAGCTGGCCAATGGCGTGGTCGATGCGTTTGTCCACACGGTGGAGCAGTACCTGACCTACCCGGTCAACGCGCTGGTGCAAGACCGCTTTGCCGAGGGCTTGCTGCACACGCTGATCGAGGTCGGCCCGCGCCTGCTGGCCGCGCCCGAGCCGGTGTACGACGACCGCGCCAACCTGGTGTGGGCTGCGACCACGGCGCTCAATGGTTTTGTCGGCGCCGGGGTGCCGCAAGACTGGGCCACGCACATGATTGGCCATGAGCTGACGGCCACCTTCCACATCGACCACGCCCGCACCCTGGCCGTGGTGCTGCCCGCATTGCTCAACGAGCGCCGCGCCGCCAAGCGCGAGAAGCTGCTGCAATACGGCCAGCGCATCTGGGGCATCAGCAGCGGCACCGAGGACGAGCGCATCGACGCCGCCATCGAGCGCACGCGTGATTTCTTCGAGCGCATGGGCATTGCCACGCGCCTGTCGGCCTACGGTGTGGGTGCCGACGCCATCGACGGCCTGGTGGCGCAGTTGCAGGCCCACGGCATGACGCGCCTGGGCGAGCAGCGCGAGATCACGCCCGAGGTGAGCCGCCGGATTTTGCAGGCGGCGCTGTAAGCCGCTGCCGGGAGCACCTGTTTTTAAGAGAAAACAGGATCCAGGCCCCGCGCAATAAGCGCAAGCAGCTATCAATCCAGGAGTGATTGCGGCGCGTTGCTGGCGTTTTCCACCTGCACCAGGCAGTCGTAAAAGGTGGGGGCGGCGCCCAGGTCGGTCAGGGCCTGGCTGGTCAGCTCGTTGACGTTGGTGCCGTTCAGGCCCAGCTTGCGCCACCACACGCCCAGGCCCACCACCACGCCGGGCCGGGCGCGTGCGTTGACGGCGGCGTGGCACAGGTAGCTGCCCCGGTCGTTGAACACGCGCACCACGGCGCCGTCGGCAATGCCGCG
>NZ_JAQUAL010000053.1:0-19189 GCF_028687295.1 Simplicispira sp. | reverse complement strand
CTGGCCGCCCTGGAAGACCGGTTTTTTGAAGACCACTTCCATATGCTCGACCACTTTCTGGGGCTTACGCAGGGTCGCTGAGCGCTGCCGCCACGGCGGCTTCGACCCGATCGCGCCCCTTGGCCTTGGCCCGGTACAGGGCTGAGTCTGCCGCCATGAACAGCGCCTGCGCGGTGCTGCCGTGGTGCGGAAACACTGCCATGCCAAAGCTGCAAGTGACCGGGCCCAGCACCGCTGCGGTGGGCCAATCGACCTGTGCCAAGGCCGCACGCAAACGCCCACCCAGCACCAGCAGATCGTCCAGCCGGGTGTCGGCGCACACCACCATGAACTCCTCGCCGCCCCAGCGGGACAGGCAGTCTGTGGGCCGCACCTGGGCACCCAGAACGCGGGCAATCTGGCGCAGCACCTCATCGCCCACCGCATGGCCAAACTGGTCGTTGATGGCCTTGAAATGGTCTACGTCAAAAACACACACCCCCAGGGTCGTGCCCAGTTGCCGGCAGCGCTCCAGGTGGCGCTGGAGGCACTGCTCGCCCTCGCGCCGGTTGGGCAGCCCGGTCAGCGCGTCGTGGGAGGCCAGCTCTTGCAAAGCCTGCTCGGTTTTCTTGCGGTCGGTGATGTTGTGCACCATGCCCACCACGCGCCGGGGGGCGCCTTGCGCATCGCGCTCGCAAACGCGGCCCCGGTCGTGTACCCAGATGAAATGGCCGTTGCGGTTGCGCAGCCGGTATTCGACCTCATAGCGCTCGCGCTGGCCCGACAGGTGCTCGTGCAGCACGCGCTGCACAAATTCGCGGTCGTCGGGGTGGACGTTCTCTGACCAGGACTCCAGCGAAGGGCGCATCTCGTGGGGGCCATAGCCCAGCATGCGCTTGAGCTGCGGGCTGAAAAACACTTCATTGGTTTCCAGGCACCAATCCCACAGGCCATCGCTGGCCTGGGTCAGGGCGTAGTGCAGTTGCATATCCCGGTCATGCAGGTCTTGCTCCAGGGCCAGGCGCTGGCTGATGTTGCGGGCAATCGACACGAAGTACTCGCGCCCCTCGTGCTCAAACGCACTGGTACAAACCTCAACAGGCACTTCTGCACCGCTCTTGTGCTGGTGCTGGCCCACAAACACCAGCCCCTGCGGCGCGGCGCGGATGGCCTGCGCCAGACTGGCCCACTGCGGCATGCCCAGCACATCTTTTTGCAGACTGAGCACCGAGTGCGACAACAGCTCGGAGCGCTCCATGCCCACCTGGTGCAGCGCCGCCGCGTTGCAGTCGAGGATGTCCGAGCTGTGCGGATCGATCAGAAAAACTGCATCGGGCAAATGCTGGAACAGGGCCAGGGATAAAGAGGGGGAGGAAGAGAGCATGTGGGCAATCACGGTCGGGCCAAAACCAGGCAGGCAACCATTGGCAGCGGGGCACCGGCGCCCGGCTGCCCCAAACCACGATGGTAGGGCATACCACTACCAAGTATCTGACAAAGCCGTGCTATTGCCCTGACCAGCATCAACCCCAATGGATGCACGGGTCTTGCACGCCGGGGGCTTGAAACCGGGACAAACGCCCTTATCATTAGCACTCGACGCCAAGGAGTGCTAACAAGCGGGCCTTGGTCGTAATTTGGTGGTGCCTGCAATGGCAGGCATCTATGGCAAGCAACCTTTTTGAACCCAGGAGATATGCAATGAAACTTCGCCCCCTGCACGACCGTGTCATCGTCAAGCGCATCGAAAGCGAAACCAAAACAGCTTCGGGCATCTACATCCCCGACAACGCCGCTGAAAAGCCCGACCAAGGTGAAGTGCTGGCCGTCGGCCCTGGCAAGAAGAACGACAAGGGCGAACTGGGCACGATGAACGTCAAGGTTGGCGACCGCGTGCTGTTCGGCAAGTACAGCGGCCAGACCGTCAAGGTCGATGGCGACGAGCTGCTGGTCATGAAGGAAGACGACCTGTTCGCGGTTGTCGAGAAATAATTTCAACGCTATTTTATTGATAGCTACTAGCGCTTGACAGACGGGCGCTGGAACCACATTTAACCCCAATATTCAGGAGCTCCAACATGGCAGCAAAAGACGTAGTTTTCGGCGGTGAAGCCCGCGCCCGCATGGTTGAAGGCGTGAACATTCTGGCCAACGCGGTCAAGACCACCCTGGGCCCCAAGGGCCGCAACGTGGTGCTGGAGCGCTCGTTCGGCGCCCCCACCGTGACCAAGGACGGCGTGTCCGTGGCCAAGGAAATCGAACTCAAAGACAAGCTGCAAAACATGGGCGCGCAGATGGTCAAGGAAGTCGCTTCCAAGACCTCTGACAACGCTGGCGACGGCACCACCACCGCCACCGTGCTGGCCCAGGCCATCGTGCGCGAAGGCATGAAGTACGTGGCCGCTGGCATGAACCCCATGGACCTGAAGCGCGGCATCGACAAGGCTGTCGCCGCCTTGATCGAAGAGCTGAAGAAGGCTTCCAAGGCCACCACCACCTCCAAGGAAATCGCCCAAGTGGGTTCCATTTCCGCCAACTCGGACTCCAGCATCGGCGAAATCATTGCCAATGCCATGGACAAGGTCGGCAAGGAAGGCGTGATCACCGTGGAAGACGGCAAGTCGCTGCAAAACGAACTCGACGTCGTTGAAGGCATGCAGTTTGACCGCGGCTACCTGTCGCCCTACTTCATCAACAACCCCGAAAAGCAAGCCGCGATTCTGGACAACCCCTTCGTGCTGCTGTTCGACAAGAAGATCAGCAACATCCGCGACCTGCTGCCCACGCTGGAGCAAGTGGCCAAGGCCGGCCGTCCGCTGCTGATCATTGCCGAAGAAGTCGAAGGCGAAGCCCTGGCGACTCTGGTGGTGAACACCATCCGCGGCATCCTGAAGGTTGTCGCTGTCAAGGCCCCTGGCTTTGGCGACCGCCGCAAGGCCATGCTGGAAGACATCGCCATCCTGACGGGCGGCAAGGTCATCGCTGAAGAAGTGGGCCTGACACTCGAAAAGGTCACGCTGGCCGATCTGGGCCAAGCCAAGCGCGTCGAAGTGGGCAAGGAAAACACCATCATCATCGACGGCGAAGGCCAGGCTGCTGACATCGAAGCGCGCGTCAAGCAAGTGCGCATCCAGATCGAAGAAGCCACCTCCGACTACGACCGCGAAAAGCTGCAAGAGCGCGTGGCCAAGCTGGCCGGCGGTGTGGCCGTGATCAAGGTCGGCGCTGCCACCGAAGTCGAAATGAAGGAAAAGAAGGCCCGCGTGGAAGACGCCCTGCACGCTACCCGCGCTGCCGTGGAAGAAGGCATCGTGGCCGGTGGTGGCGTGGCCCTGCTGCGCGCGCGCCAAGCTGCTGGCGAGATCAAGGGTGACAACGCTGACCAGGACGCCGGTATCAAGCTGGTGCTCAAGGCCATCGAAGCGCCCCTGCGCGAAATCGTCGCCAACGCCGGTGGCGAGCCATCGGTGGTGGTCAACGCTGTGCTGGCTGGCAAGGGCAACTACGGCTTCAACGCTGCCAACGACACCTACGGCGACATGATCGAGATGGGCATTCTGGATCCCACCAAGGTCACGCGCACGGCACTGCAAAACGCCGCTTCGGTGTCCTCGCTGATGCTGACGACCGAGTGCATGGTTGCTGAATCGCCCAAGGAAGAATCCGCTGGCGGCCCCGACATGGGCGGCATGGGTGGTATGGGCGGCATGGGCGGCATGGGCATGTAAGCCTCCCCCGGGCGGGACTGGTTCCCGCCCCGAGGCGAGCGCCTCACTTTGTCAAAAAACCCGCAGGTGTCACAGCCTGCGGGTTTTTTGCGTTTTCGCTACTGAATTCATAGCTGTAAGCGCCCATCAGATAAGCGCTACAGGCACTTTAGGCACATCAATGCGTTGCGCGGCCAGCCACAGCCCTGGCACCCGGCGTTAAGCCATTCTTCATGCCCGCCTTGCACCATGGCGGCATGCAATCCCCACACCGCACCCTTCTTGCCGCCCAGGCCGCGCTGCTGGCGCTGGCCTGCACCCTGCCCCTGGCCCGCGCTGCGGGCGATACCAACGCCCAGGCCCAGTTGCAGCGCTGGAGCGCTGCGGCAGGCGCCCCGGCCAACGCCGAGCGGGGCCGCGTGTTCTTCACCAGCCGCCACGGGGGCGAGTGGTCTTGCGCCTCCTGCCACGGCAGTGTGCCGACCACGCCCGCACGCCACGCCAGCACCGGCAAAACCGTGGCACCGCTGGCGCCCGCTTTCAACCCCGAGCGCTTTACCGATACCGCCAAATCCGACAAGTGGTTCCGGCGCAACTGCAAAGACGTGCTCAGCCGCGAATGCACCGCCGCTGAAAAAGCCGACGTGCTGGCCTGGCTGGTACAGCTCAAACCCTGACCGAGAAAGACCCGCCATGTTTGCAACTTCCTCTGCACCTTCCCGTTTGGCCACTGGGCGGCACCTGCTGGGCGGGGCTACAGCCCCAGTGGGGCGTGTGGTACGCCGGTCTGCCGCGCTGCTGGCTCTGGCCTGCGCCCTGCCCGGTGCCCTGAGCACGGCCTTGGCCGACAGCCGCCAAATGCCCGCCAGCGCCATGCTGCCTGCCTACCAGCAAGAGTGCGCCGCCTGCCACATGGCTTACCCGCCCGGCATGCTGCCCGCCAGCTCGTGGAACCGCATGATGGGCAATCTGGAGCAGCACTACGGCACCGACGCCTCGCTCGACCCGGCCCTGGTGCGCCAGCTCAACACCTGGCTGCAGGCCAACGCAGGCACCTACAAGCGCGTGCGCGAGGCGCCGCCGCAAGACCGCATCACCCAATCGGCCTGGTTCGAGCGCAAGCACCGCGAGGTACAGCCTGCCGTCTGGAAGCGCCCCGCCGTGGGCAGCCGCGCCAACTGCATGGCCTGCCACACCCGCGCCGACCAGGGCGACTTTGACGACGACAACGTCCGTATCCCGAAATGAGGCCCCCCATGACTGGCAACACCCTGCATTCCCCCGGCCCGACCACCGCCACCGGCCCCACCACGGCAGCGCCCACACCCAGCCGCCGCGTCACCGATGCAGCCACGCGCACGCTGCACTGGCTGATGGCGCTGTCTTTTACCGGCGCCTACCTCACTGCCGACGGCGAGCGCTGGCGGCTCGTCCACGTCACGCTGGGCTACACGCTGGCAGGCTTGCTGGTGGCGCGCGTGCTGTGGGGCCTGTTCGGGCCGCGCCACGCACGGCTGTCGGCGCTGTGGCGCAAGCTGCAAGGGCTGCCCGCGTGGCTGCAATCGCTGGCCGCCGTGCGCTCGCCCAGTGCGCTGCAAACCGTCTGGCGCCCAGGGCAAAACCTGCTGATGGCGCTGGCCGTGGCGCTGATCCTCGCCCTGGTGCTGCCACTCACCCTCAGCGGCTACGCCGTCTGGGACGAATGGGGCGGCGAGTGGCTGGAAGAGGTGCATGAATTTTTCGGCAACGCCCTGCTCGGCGTGGTGCTGGCACACATCGGTCTGATTGCCCTGCTGAGCGCGCTGCGCCGCAAAAACCAGGCCCTGCCCATGCTCACGGGCCGCGTGCCCGGCCCCGGCCCCGATCTGGCCAAGAAAAACCACGCCCTGCTGGCCGCCGCCATCGTGCTGGCTGTGGTGGCCTTCTGGGCCTGGCAGTGGAGCGCGGCCCCCAGCGCCCCCATCCCGGCAGACGCTGCCTGGAGCGAAAATCGCCACTCCGACCACGACGACTGACCGAAAGCCCCGCCCATGCGCATCCTGCTGGCTGAAGACGACGAACTGCTGGGCTCAGGCATCCGCGCGGGCCTGGCACAGCACGGTTTCCAGGTGGACTGGGTGCGCGATGGCGTGGCCGCCGAGCGCGAACTGGCCACCGGCGCCTACCAGGCCTGCGTGCTCGACCTGGGCCTGCCGCGCCAGGACGGCATGGACGTGCTGCGCCAGGTACGCGCCCGGCGCAACGCCACCCCGGTGCTGGTGCTGACCGCGCGCGATGCCGTCACCGCCCGCATCGCCGGGCTGGACGCCGGGGCCGACGACTACCTGATCAAGCCCATCGACCTGCATGAACTGGCCGCCCGGCTGCGCGCCCTGGTGCGCCGTGCCCACGGCCAGAGCGAAACCCGCCTGAGCGCAGGCGCCGTCGAGCTCGACCCGGCAGCGCACCAGGTCTGGCTGGCGGGCGTGCCCGTGGAGCTGTCGGGCCGCGAATACGACCTGCTGCACGCACTGCTGCTGAGCAACGGGCGCGTGCTCTCGCGCGAGCAACTGGAGCAGCGCCTGTACCAGTGGGGCAGCGAAATCAACAGCAATGCCGTCGAAGTCCACATCTACCACCTGCGGCGCAAGCTGGGCGCGGGGTTGATCGAGACAGTGCGCGGCGTGGGCTACCGCATGGCACAGGGCGCCAGCGCATGAGCGCCGCCAGCGACACCGGTGCGGGCCACCACACCGCCAGCCCGGCCCGCACACCGCGCTCTTTGCAAACCCGGCTCTTGGTGACGGTGCTGGCGCTGGTGCTGCTGGCCTGGTGCGCCGCCGCCGCCCTGGCCTGGTACGAAACCGAGCACGAAGTCAGCGAACTGCTGGACGCCCACCTGGCCCAGACTGCCGCCCTGCTGCGCCTGCAACCCCTGGACGAGCTGGATGAAGACAAGCTCAATGAAGCGCCCGAGCTGTACAAATACCAGCCCAAAGTGGTGTTCCAGCTCTGGCACGACGGCCAGTTGCTGGCACGATCGGCCAACGCCCCGCTGCAACCCCTGACCGACCGGCGCAAACGCGGCTTTACCAACAGCGAAGTGGAAGACCAGGAGTGGCGTGTGTTTGTGACCCCGGGGCGCAAGGGCGATGTGCGCATTCTGGTGGGCGAGCGCCAGTCCATGCGCGACGAGATCGTGATGGCCAGCGTCAGCAGCATGTGGGAGCCCATGGCCTGGGCGCTGCCGCTGCTGGCGCTGGGCATCTGGTGGGCGGTGCGCGGCTCGGTGCGGCCACTGCGCCAACTGGGACAGGCCGTGGCCACGCGCCAGCCGCAGTCGCTGGCGCCGCTGGACACGGCAGGCGTCCCCCCCGAGGTGCTGCCGCTGGTAACGGCGCTGAACGGCCTGTTCGAGCGCATGGCCCAGCTGCTGGCCAGCGAACAGCAATTCACCGCCGATGCCGCGCACGAGCTGCGCACGCCCATTGCCGGTATCCGCATGCAGGCCCAGGTGGCCCAGGGCGCCAGCGAGGCCGCCGAACGCAGCGATGCCCTGGCCGCCACCGTGCGCGGCTGCGACCGCGCCACGCGCCTGGTAGAGCAATTGCTGCAACTGGCCCGGCTGGATGCCGAAGCAGCCCAGCCCAGCGCCCCGCCCACCGACCTGACCGATGTGGCCCGTACCGTGGTGGCCGACCTGGCCAGCACCGCACAGGCGCGCGGGCAACAGGTGGCACTGCAATGCACAGGCCCCGCGCCCGTGCCGCTGGCCGAGCCCCTGGCGCAGGTGCTGCTGCGCAACCTGCTGGACAACGCCCTGCGCTACAGCCCCGAGGGCGCGCAGGTGCAGGTGCAGATCAGCCCGGCTGCCCCAGGCAAGGGCGCTCAGCTGTGCGTACAAGACAGCGGGCCGGGTCTGGCCGAGGCCGATATGGCGCGCCTGGGCGAGCGGTTTTTTCGGGTACTGGGCACGGGGCAAAGCGGCAGCGGACTGGGCTGGTCCATCGTGCAGCGCATTGCGCGGCTGCACGGCCTGCGCGTGGCCCACGACCGCAGCCCCACGCTGGGCGGCCTGCGCGTGACCATCACCTGGCCTTGAGCCCCGGGGCGCAGGGGCCGGGCGCTTACACGCCAGGGCCGATACCCGCACCCAGCCGCTGCAACAGCCCCGCCGTGGCCGCATCCAGCCCGGTAGTGTCGCCACTGGCCAGGCGTGGCTCGATGTTGGAGGCCAGCTGCTTGCCCAGCTCCACACCCCACTGGTCAAAACTGTTGATGCCCCAAAGCGATCCGGCGACAAACACGCGGTGCTCATACAGCGCAATCAGCGCGCCCAGCGATGCCGGCGTCAGCTGTTCCAGCAGCAGCACCGTGCTGGGCCGGTTGCCGCTGAAGTGGCGGTGGCCACAGGCACTCTCGCGCCCCAGCATCAGCGCCTGCGCCTGCGCCAGCGCGTTGGCCACCAGGCGTGGGTGCTGTTCGGGCAAATCACGCCCGCCCCGGCGCAGCACGATGAACTCGACCGGAATCACGTCCAGCCCCTGGTGGATCATCTGGAAGAACGCGTGCTGGCCATTGGTGCCGGGCTCGCCCCAAACCACGGGCGAGGTGGCGTAGGGCAGCGCGCGGCCCTGCCAGTCCACGCCCTTGCCGTTGCTCTCCATCTCCAGCTGCTGCAAATACGCCGACAGGCGGCGCAGACCGTGGCTGTAGGGCGCAATGCAGCGGCTGCCAAAGCCATGGAAGTTGCGATACCACACGTCCAACAGCCCCAGGCGCACGGGCAGGTTGCGCTCCAGGGGTGCGCTGTGAAAGTGCTCGTCCATGGCGTGGGCACCGGCCAGCAGCGCGCGGAATGCCTCGGCGCCCACGGCCACCGCAATGGGCAACCCGATGGCCGACCACAGCGAAAAGCGCCCGCCCACCCAGTCCCAAAAACCAAAGGTCGTGGTAATGCCAAAGTCGCGGGCGGCAGCGATGTTGGTGGTCAGCGCAGCAAAGTGGCGCGCCAGCGGCAGGGCGGCATCGGCCTGCGTGCTGCCGCCGTGGGCCAGAAACCAGTCGCGCGCAGCGTGCGCGTTGACCATGGTTTCCGCCGTGGTGAAGGTTTTGGAGGCGATCAGGAACAGCGTGCGCTCGGGCCGCAGCTGGCGCAGCAGGCTGCCCAGCTCCATGCCATCGACGTTGGACACAAAATGCACCCGCTGCTGCGGCAGCCACAGGTCTTGCAGCGCCGCCACCACCATGGCCGGCCCCAGGCCCGAGCCGCCAATGCCAATGCTGACGATGTCGGTGATGTGCGCGTCCTGGCGCACGGCCTCGGCGTAGGCCAGCATGGCGTGCAGCGTGGCCTGCACATCCTGCTCCGCATTTGCTATTAAATCAGTA
This sequence comes from Simplicispira sp., assembly GCF_028687295.1. Taxonomy (NCBI): domain Bacteria; kingdom Pseudomonadati; phylum Pseudomonadota; class Betaproteobacteria; order Burkholderiales; family Comamonadaceae; genus Simplicispira; species Simplicispira sp. Next base: position 10,133 of record NZ_JAQUAL010000053.1, on the reverse strand, counting down.
GCTACTTGCGCTTTCTGGGCGGGCGATGGGGCCGGATTTCTCAATAAATGGTGCAACGCGGCCCGGTGCTCGGTGGTGTTGACGGCCTCGCCTGCCCACATGGCGGCGCGGTGCTGCTCCAGGCCGCACTCGCGCGCCAGCGCCAGCAGCAGCGCCTCTGTGGCAGTGTCGGTGCGGTTGCGCGAGAGGTCGGCAAACACATGGGGCGCTTCCTGGCTGAAAGCCTGGTAGCGGCCCGGGTCGGCGGCAAAGGCCTCGCGCACATCGAAGTGGCGGCCCGTGCGCTCATAGTGGGCGCGCAGCGCACCCCAGGCCGCCGTCTGGTCGCAGCGCAGGCGCGCGCCATCGCCCCAGGGCGCGGCGCGGCCAGTGTCCACTGTGGCGTTGAGGACAGTTGCAGGCGCTGGCATTCAGGCGGCCAGCAGCAGCTGGTCGAGCTTGGCCGCATCGGCGGCAAAAGCGCGGATGCCTTCGGCCAGCTTCTCGGTGGCCATGGCATCCTGGTTGAGCGCGTAGCGAAAACCCGCTTCGTCGTACTGCACAGCAGGCAAATCCATGGCGCGGGCGGCATCGGCGTCCAGTGCGCGCACTATAGGCGCGTCGGTGGCGGCCAGTTGCGCCAGCAGGTCGGGGGCGATGGTCAGCAGGTCGCAACCCGCCAGCGCAGTGATCTGGCCCACGTTGCGGAAACTCGCGCCCATCACTTCGGTGGCAATGCCAAAGTGCTTGTAGTGGTGGTAGATGGCGCGCACCGACTGCACGCCGGGGTCGTTGGCACCGGCCATGGCGGCCTCGTCCCAACTGGCACCGGCCTGCTTTTTGTACCAGTCGTAGATGCGGCCCACAAACGGCGAAATCAGCTGCACCTTGGCCTGTCCGCAGGCCACCGCCTGGGCAAACGAGAACAACAGCGTCAGGTTGGTGTGGATGCCGCGCTGCTCCAGCTTTTCAGCGGCTTTGATGCCCTCCCAGGTGGCGGCAATCTTGATGAGCACGCGGTCGATGTGGACACCCTGGGCCTGGTACAGCTCGATCAGGCGCTCGGCGCGGGCGATGGTGGCGCTGGTATCAAAGCTCAGGCGCGCATCCACCTCGGTGGACACGCGGCCCGGGATGGTGGCCAGGATTTCACAGCCAAAGCGCACCAGCAGCCTGTCCACCACCTCGGTCAGGTCGCGGCCCCGCCACTGCGCCACCGTCTCTTGCAACAGCGGGGCGTATTCGCTTTTTTGCACCGCCTTGAGGATGAGCGAGGGGTTGGTGGTGGCATCCTGTGGCCGGAACTGGGCCAGCTGGAGAAAATCGCCGGTGTCGGCAACCACGGTGGTGAACTGTTTGAGTGCGTCGAGCTGGTTCATCAGATTGCGCGTGAAACCTCGGCATTCATGCCGGAGAGGCAGAGCGCGGAACGCGCAGCGTTCCTGGCTTGGGGCCTTGCCTGTTCACGTTTTGCGTTGTTGGCCCGGTTGAAGAAATAGCCATAACCATCGGCGCGCTGGATAACGCGGCAATGTCGGTGGCTGATGCCTTGTACCACCACAGATTTTCCGTCCTGGTAGCTCTGGATGTTAAAAGAACCGCTGGCCCGGATCGCCACCCGTCCGATGTGGATGCCGGCCTTGACCCCCGAAGGCACCTCAGCGCGCACCATGTCGCCGGTGCCAAAACCGTGTACCCGTTTGGTTCGCATCAGGTAGCCACGCGGGAAGCCGAATTTGTCCAAGCGGGTGCGTTGGTAGCTGCCCCGGCTCGTGGCTTTGAGGGTGAGCGTGGGGCATTGCCAGTTTTCAATGGATTGGAGGGTGCCAACGCAGGCGGCATCAAGGGCATGGGTTTTCGGTATGCCCAACGTGCAGCGGTTGAATTTGGTTTGACCGCCCGAGGCCAACTCGACTGGTAAGCCGGTGGCTTGCAGCGCGTTGGCCAGCGCCCAGCGCGTTGCGTTCACTGCCGCTGCATCGCGCAGCGGTTTTTTGGCATCGGCCAGTATCTTGGTCAGGCGTTTTCTATCTTTGGCCAGAAATTCTTCAATGCTGCGTGCTGCTTTTTTCTGGTTGCAGCAGACGCAAGCCAGCGTCAGGTTGGACGCTCGGTTGCTGCCGCCTTGCGCCTTGGGGCGGATGTGCTCGATTTGCAGTGGTACGTCTTTGGCATCGCAGTACGCGCACTGACGGCCCCATTTCTCCAGCAGGTACTCGCGCAGCTCGTAGCCGAACAGGGTGCCTTGCTGGTATTCAACGCCCGAGATTTCCGGATTTTGCAGGGCTTGCGTGTCAAAGCGCACCAGTTCACTGCTAAGCGCGGTGATTGACGCCCAGCGCTTGATGCGCCGCACCCAGGCCATGCAGGTATCGACCCGGTGTTGCAGCGACGGCGCCAGCCAGCCTTTTTTCTGGTTGCCGCGATTGAGGAAACGCGGGGCGCGGTAGCGCAGATTGCTACGACGACGGCGGCGCATCTGGCGCCGGGCGGTCAATGCTTCAGAGATTTGTTTGCCGCGATGCACCAGCTCCATCAGATTCAGCACGAAGGCGGCGGTTTGCACCTCGCCCGTTTGCAGGGCGATAGTTTCGGCATCGCGCACCAGTGCAAGGCCGGTGGTTTTGCTGCCGGGGTCAAGTTTGAGGCGCAGCGGCTGCAATGCACACGAAGCAACTTGGCGATCCACGAGCCGGATCACCATCGGCACCAGCCGATGCACCCGCGCCCGACCGCGCGCCAGCAACAGCCGGGCGCGCTTTTCGGTGCAGGGCATCAGCGCCTGGCCTTGGTGGTCCAACACAAAAACTGCCACGTAGCTCTCCACTTCTCCAAAAATCTGCTGTCTTTCCAGCGGTCAGCCCTTACGGGCCTGGTGACGGACATCTTTCGATGTCGCTCCCCTCGGGAATGTCCACAACCGGCTCCAGCTTTTGCAAGCTGCGGCGTCCACCTTCGGGCTTTTACCTTGGCTCAGCATGGTCAACGCCTTGCAGAGCAGCAAACTGAGGAAGCATTTGCTGGTGCGTCTGAACGACCTGTTGTCAACGTAGCGGGTTGGTTACCGCTTTCCCTGGTCAACCTGGCTTGAAACCTTTTGGCTCCAAGCCCCGCCCTTCAGGGCGGGGTAGTTGACAAAACGTCCTTGCGGGCGCCCTGGCCGGCGGCCCTGGGCAGATGACAAGTTTGCAAGTGTATGCGGGCGCTGCATGCGGTTTGCAGGGCGCCAGTCCCGCCATCGGGTGCTGTGGTGCCCGGCAACAGCGCCTGAAACCGCGTTACATTGCTATCACTTTTATGTTCACCTTGCTTGTGCCATGCGTTCTGATCTGGTTTTAGGAATTTTGCCCCGTGCTCGATCGCATTGAAGCGTCCTTGTCGTCCCTGGCCCCGGCAGAGCAGCGCGTGGCCCGCCTGGTACTGGCCGACGCGCGCACATTTGCCCGCCTTCCCGTGCGCGAGCTGGCCGCACGCGCCAACGTCAGCAAACCCACCGTGGTGCGCTTTTGCCGCAGCATGGGCTACGACGGGCTGGCCGATTTCAAGCTCAAGCTGGCGGGCAGCGTCAGTGAGGGCGTGCCCTTCATCCACCGCAGCGTGGACGCCGATGACAAAACCGGCGACGTGCTGGTCAAGGTGGTGGACAACGCCGTGGCCGCCTTTTTGCAATACCGCAACGCCGCCAGCACCGTGGCCATTGAGCGCGCGGCCACCGCCATTGCCAGCACCTGGCAGACCGGGCGGCGCATCGAGTTTTACGGGGCAGGCAATTCGGGCATCGTGGCGCAGGACGCGCAGCACAAGTTCTTCCGGCTGGGCATTACCAGCCTGGCCACCAGCGACGGTCACATGCAGGTGATGAGCGCCACGCTGCTGGGCCCGGGCGACTGCGCCATCATCATCTCCAACTCCGGGCGCACGCGCGACCTGATGGACGCGGCAGAAATCGCGCGCAAAAATGGCGCCACCACCATTGCCATCACCGCCAGCGGCTCACCCCTGGCCAGCGCTTGCCATATCCACCTGGCCGCCGACCACCCCGAGGGCTACGACCGCTACAGCCCCATGGTGTCGCGCCTGCTGCACCTGCTGGTGATTGACGTGCTGGCCACCTGCGTGGCCCTGCGCATTGGCAGCCCGCTGCAACCGCTGCTGCAACAAATGAAGGACAACCTGCGCGCCAAGCGCTACGCCTGACGGGTTCACCCGGCGCGGGCGCGCAGCACCCACTCAATTTGCTGTGCGGCCCGCTGCAAAGGCGGCAGGCAGTCGCGCAGCAGGTCCTTGCGTGAGCGGCGCCCCAGCACCATGCTCAGCCCCAGCGCCGCCACCACCTTGGACTGGCCATCGCGCAGGGGCACCGAAATGCCGCCAAAGCCATCCACCATTTCGCTGTCCAACACGCAATGGCCCTCTTTGCGCACGCGCTGCAAAATGCCAGCCAGCGCGCCGGGGTCGGTGGTGGTGGCGGGCGTCAGCATGGTCAGCGTGGCGTCACGCAGGTAAGCGGCCTGCGCTGCATCATCCAGCGCCGCCAGCAGCACCCGCCCCATCGAGTGCGCAAACGCAGGCAAGCGCCGCCCCACCCCCAAATCCACCCGCAGCAGCTGGGGTGGCTCCTCACGGGCCAGTAACACCACGGCATCCTGGTCCAGCACACCCAGGGAGCAGGTTTCCTGCAACTCATGCGCCAGCGCGTGCATGACAGGCCGCGCCAGCACCGGCAGGCTCATCGAGGCGAAATACGCATGGCCCAGCTCCAGCACCTTGGGGGTGATGGCGAACTGGCGCGCATCTTGTGCCACGTACCCATGGTGTTGCAGCGTCAGCAGCAAGCGGCGCGCGGCGGCACGCGTCACGCCCAGTTTTTCTGCCACCTGCTGCATCGTCATCGTCGGAACGCCCATGGCAAACAGCCGCAGCAACGCCAGGCCGTTGGACAAGGCATCGAGCAGTTCGGGCTCTTTCTTGGCCGTCGCTTCGCAGACAGGGGAGGCAGGCATTTCACACTTCTTTCAGGGGCAAGCGGGGCATTGTAGGAGTGGGCGTGGTGCTTGCGTCCACAGGCAATGCCGTTTAGCATCCATCAATTAGCGAACATTTGTTCGCCAAATAAACATTTTTATCCATTTCCTCCAAGGCCCGCATCCCATGAAAATCATCTGTGCCGACCAGGCTGCCGCACTGGTTCCCTCTGGTGCCACGGTGGCCTGTGCAGGCTTTGTGGGCGCAGGCCATGCCGAAGCCATCACCTCGGCGCTGGAGCGGCGCTTTCTGGCCAGCGCCCAGCCGCGCGACCTGACGCTGGTCTATTCCGCCGGACAGGGCGACCGGGGCCAGCGCGGTGTCAACCATTTCGGCCAGCCGGGCATGACCCGGGTGGTCTGCGGCGGGCACTGGCGCTCGGCGCCGCGCCTGGGCGCTCTGGCGCTGCAAGAGCAATGCGAGGGCTACAACCTGCCCCAAGGCGTCATCAGCCACCTCTACCGCGCCATCGCCGCAGGCAAACCGGGTGTGCTGACACCCATCGGCCTGCACACTTTTGTGGACCCCCGCACCTACCTGGATGCGCGCTACCACGCAGGCGCCATCAACCAGTCGGCGGCCCGCGCCGTCGCGCAAGGGCGCTCCAATTGGGTGGAGGCGCTGGAGTTTCGCGGCAAGGAACACCTGTTCTACCCCGCCTTTCCCATCCACTGCGCGCTGGTGCGCGCCACGGCAGCCGATGCGCGGGGCAACCTGAGCACCCACGGCGAGGCCTTCCACCACGAACTGCTGGCCATCGCCCAGGCCGCCCGCAACAGCGGCGGCATCGTCATCGCCCAGGTGAAAAACCTGGTCGAGTGCCACGAGCTGCTGCACGCCATCCATGTGCCAGGCATCCTGGTGGACTACGTGGTGGTCTGTGATGACCCGGCACACCACCAGATGACGTTCTCAGAGAACTTCAATGCCGCCTACACCCAGCCTTGGCGCGGCGAGCGGGCCGAAACGCTGCCACCAGCCCAAGCCACTGGCGCACTGCTGGACGCCCGCACCATCATCCAGCGCCGTGCCGTGCTGGAGCTGCAACGGCTGCAGCCGCGCGTAGTGAACCTGGGCGTGGGCATGCCCGCCGCCGTGGGCGCGCTGGCACAGCAGGCGGGGCTGTCGGGCTTTACGCTCACCGTCGAGGCCGGGCCCGTGGGCGGCACACCCGCCGATGGCCTGAGCTTTGGCGCCTCCGCCCACCCCGAGGCCGTCATCGACCAGCCCGCACAGTTCGACTTCTACGAGGGCGGCGGCATCGATCTGTCCATCCTGGGGCTGGCAGAACTGGACACGCTGGGCAACGTCAACGTCAGCAAGTTTGGCGAAGCGGGCAAAACATCGATTGCAGGTGTGGGCGGCTTCATCAACATCACGCAAAGCGCCAAGGCCCTGGTTTTCATGGGCACCCTGACCACCGGCGGCCTGCAAGTGGCCGTGGATGGCGGCGCCCTGCGCATCGTGCAGGAAGGGCGGGTGCGCAAACTGGTCGATCAGGTCGCGCACCTGAGCTTCAACGGCCCCTACACCGCCCACCGGGGCACACCGGTGCTCTACATCACCGAGCGCGCCGTGTTCCAGATGCGGGCCGACGCCCAAGGCCAGCAGCGCCTGACCGTGGTCGAGCTGGCACCCGGCATGGATTTGCAGCGTGATGTGCTGGCGCAGTGCGCTGGCCCGCTGGAGGTGGCGCCCGACCTGCAAACGATGGACGCACGCATTTTCCGGCCCGGGCCCTGGTGCCTGACCGACCCACCGCTGGCAGCCCACCCCACGGTGGCCATACCAGCAACCACCCAAGGAGACTTATGAAAACGACACACCACCACCGGGCCACCGCAGCGCGCCGCCATATCCTGAGCGGCCTGGTCGCTGCCCTGGCGCTGCCCCTGCTGGCAGGCCAGGCACTGGCCCAAAGCTACCCCACCCAGCCCATCAAGCTGATTGTTCCCTTCCCTCCGGGCGGGCCCACCGACACGGCGGCGCGCATCATCGGACAGAAGATGGGCGAGGGGCTGCAACAGCCCGTGATCGTGGAAAACCGGCCCGGCGCATCGGGCATGCTGGGCACCGAGGCCACCGCCAAAAGCCCCGCCGACGGCTACACCCTGGTCATGCTGGCATCGCCCACGCTGTTGGCTGGCCACCTCTACGGGCAAAAAAAGTACGACCTGTTCAAAGACTTCGCGCCCATTGGCAGCGCCTACGACCTGCCCATCGTCATGGTGGTCAACCCGCAGGTCATGCCCGACGTCACCGGGCTGCAGCAGCTCGTGGCCAAGGCCAAGGCCCAGCCCGGCAAGCTCAACTACACCAGCGCGGGCAACGCCAGCTTTGGCCACCTGTCCACAGAACTGCTCAAAAGCCAGGGGCAGTTCGACATCCAGCACATCTCTTACCGTGGCAGCGCCCCGGCCATCACCGACTTGCTGGGCGGGCAGGTGCCCATGATGTTCTCGGACATGATTGCCGCCCTGCCCCACATCAAGGCAGGCAAGCTGCGCGCCATCGCGGTGGGCTCGTCCAGCCGGGTGGTTTTCACGCCCGAGGTCAAAACGGTGGCCGAGCAAGGATTCCCCGGGTTTGAAGCCGTGGCCTGGGGCGGCCTGCTGGCCCCCAGCGCCACCCCCGCCGACATCGTGGCGCGCCTGAGCCAGGAGCTGAAGAAAGCCCTGGCCGACAAAACCGTTCAGGAAAAACTCCAGCAGGCAGGCACCACCGCCGCCTACGCCACGCCCGCAGACATGGGCAGCCGCATGCAAAAAGACTTTGACAAGTGGGGCAAAGTCATCCGCGACAACGACATCCGCAACAACTGAACGCAGCCCGCCGCTGCTGCCGCTGCCGCCGCCGCTGCGGCGGGTGCGCGCTCAGTCCAGCTTCACGCCCGCATCACGAATCACCTTGCCCCACTTGGCAGTCTCTGAGGCCAAAAAGGCGTCGCAGGCCTCGGGCGTGGTGCCTTCGGCAAAGGTGCCCATGGCTTCGAGCTTGGCGCGGGTCTCTTGACTCTGGATGATCTGGTTCACGGCGTCCGACATGCGCTTGACGATGTCGCGCGGCGTGCCTGCCGGGGCAATCATGCTGGCCCAGGTGCTGCCCAGCATGCCCGGTATGCCCTGCTCCACAAAGGTGGGCACGTCGGGCAGGATGGGCAGACGCTTGTCGCTGGCCACGCCAATCAGGTGGATGCGCCCGGCCTTGGCAGGCTGGATCAGGTTGGGCGGCGGATCGAGGAACAACGGCACCTGGCCGCCCAGCAAATCGGCCAGCGCGGGCGAGGCGCCCCGGTACGGGATGTGCACCATGAACGTTTTGGTCAGCGTCTTGAACAGCTCGCTGGTCAGGTGCGCTGCCGAGCCGCTGCCCGACGAGGCAAAGCTGACTTTGCCCGGGTTGGCCTTGGCGTAGGCAATCAGCTCTTGGGTGTTCTTGAACGGCGCATTGCTGGACACCGCAGCCACCAGCGGCGACACGCCCATCAGCGACACGCCCACCAAATCCTTGCCCGGGCTGTAGGGCAGCTTGGGATAGAGCGTGGTGTTGGCCGTGAAGGCCGGAATCACCACGCCAAACGTGTGCCCGTCGGGCGCCGACTTGGCCACCGCATCCACGCCAATGATGCTGTTGGCGCCGGGCTTGTTGTCAATCACCACGGGCTGGCCCAGCTGCTTTTGCAGGCCCACTTGCAGCAGGCGCGCCATCTGGTCGGTAAAGCCGCCCGCCGTATAGGGCACGATGATTTTGATGGGCTTGCTCGGCCAGGCCGACTGCGCCAGGGCAGGCAAGGCGGCAGTGGCCAGGGCGGCGGTGCCAACGCGCACCAGGGCGCGGCGGGAAAGGGGGGTGTTCATGGCTATTGTCTCCGGTTTATTTTTAGTCAAAAACGCTGCAAACGCCCACCAGATAAGCGCTAGCAGCTCTCATTGAGATAGCACCCTGGCAGTGACCAAGGCGCCATCTGCTGCGGCTTACAGCGCCTTGACCAGCTCCGGCACCGCCGTGAACAAGTCCGCCTCCAGCCCATAGTCGGCCACGCTGAAGATCGGCGCCTCAGGGTCTTTGTTGATCGCCACGATGACCTTGCTGTCCTTCATCCCGGCCAAGTGCTGGATGGCGCCCGAGATACCGGCGGCCACGTACAGCTGCGGCGCCACGATCTTGCCCGTCTGGCCCACTTGCCAGTCGTTGGGGGCGTAGCCTGCATCGACCGCTGCGCGGCTGGCGCCCAGCGCGGCGCCCAGCTTGTCGGCCAGCGGGGTCATGACTTCGTCGAACTTCTCTTTGCTGCCCAGCGCCCGACCACCCGAGACGATGATCTTGGCGGCCGTGAGTTCGGGCCGGTCGCTCTTGGCGATTTCGCTGCCCTGGAAGCTGCTTTGTCCGGCGTCGGCCACGGCCGCTACGCTTTCGATAGCTGCTGGCGCTTGTCCGGCGCTGGCTGCGGCATCAAAACCCGTAGAACGCACGGTGATGACTTTGGTGGCGTCCTGGCTTTGCACGGTGGCGATGGCGTTGCCGGCGTAGATGGGGCGCTCGAAGGTGTCGGCGCTCACGACTTTGCTGATTTCGCTGATCTGCGCGACGTCCAGCAGGGCGGCAACGCGTGGGGCGACGTTTTTACCGGCTGCGGTGGCGGCAAACAGGATGTGGCTGTAGCTGGATGCAATGGCCAGCACCTGCGCGGCCATGTTCTCGGCCAGGCCGTGAGCCAGGGCGGCGCCGTCGGCGTGCAGCACTTTGGCAACGCCTGCGATTTGGCTGGCTTGTTGGGCGGCAGCAGCAGCGTTGTGACCGGCTACCAGCACGTGAACATCGCCGCCAATGGCAGCCGCCGCCGTGACGGTGTTGAGGGTGGCGCCTTTGATACTGGCGTTGTCGTGTTCGGCAATAACGAGGGTGGTCATGTTCGGTTCCTCAGATCACTTTGGCTTCGTTTTTGAGTTTGTCCACCAGAGCGGCCACGTCGGCCACTTTGACGCCTGCACCGCGCTTGGCGGGCTCTTCGACCTTGAGGGTCTTCAGGCGCGGGGCCACATCGACGCCGAGGTCTTCGGGCTTGACGGTGTCGAGCTGCTTTTTCTTGGCCTTCATGATGTTGGGCAAGGTCACGTAGCGTGGCTCGT
>NZ_JAQUAL010000052.1:0-19360 GCF_028687295.1 Simplicispira sp. | reverse complement strand
CGCTCTTCAAACTGGCCCAGCAGGGCTTGGGCGTGCTCGGTGTTGCGGGCCTCGTGGGCTTTGATGCGGTGGGTGAAAGCATCGGCGTCGTGGCTGGTGGCAGACAGCGGCAGGTCTGGCTCGACGACAAAACCCGTGATGCGCGCGCCCAGCTGGGCGGCCAGCGCAATGCTGCCCTCCATGGCGCGGTGGGACAGTTCCGACCCATCCACGGGCACGAAAAGATGCTTGTACATAACCTCTCCTTTTTAAAAAAACAATCGCTGACAACCAGCGTGACAAAAACCCCATTAGCTTAGCGCGTGATTGCGGCGCCCACGGTGATTCCCGAATGCGCTCAGTGCCCTGCCCCTTGGGGCGCGCGCACACGCAAAGAGCTGCATACCCCGGAAAAAACTGCACACCCTGCCCCCAGCCACAGCGCCACCACTTCCCCCTGGCCGTTGTGCGGTGGCCAGACGGCAAACAGCGCCGCCAAAATCACCGCCCCGGTGGTTTGCCCCGTCAACCGCGCGGTGCCCAGCATGCCGCTGGCCGCGCCGCTGCGCTGCAAGGGTGCAGTGGTGACGATGGTGTGGTTGTTGGGCGACTGGAACAGCGCAAACCCGGCGCCGCACACCGCCAGGCGCCAAACCAGATTCCAATCCGATGGCGCAGCGGGCAAGCTCGCCAGCAACGCCAGGCCGCAGGCAAACACCGCCATGCCGATGCCGCCCAGCAGCCCGTCGGGGTAACGGCCAATGAGCCGCCCGACCAGCGGGGCCACCACCACAATCGCCAGCGGCCAGGCCGTCAGCAGCAGGCCCGCCTGCAACGGGGTGCGGCCAAAACCCTCCAGCAGCAAAAACGGCAGCGCCAGATAAGCCAGCATCTGCGCACAAAACGCCCCTACCGATGCGCCCATCGAGAGCGCAAACACCGGTATGCGCAGCAAATCGACTGGCAACAGCGGCACGGCCAGGCGCTGCTGGCGGCGCCAATACACCACGCCCACCAGCACCCCGGCGGCCAGCAGGCCCCAGGCCAGGGGCGAGGCCGTGCCCGATGCCACGCCACCGCGCACACTCAGGCGCTCGGCGCCGACAAAAATCAGCGCAAACATGAGCCCATTGAGCACCACGTCCAGCCACGAATGGCGCCCGCCCAGCGCTGCCACCGGGTTGTGCGGCAAGGCCCGCCGCCCCAGCCACACCGTGAAAGCACCCAGTGGCAGGTTCAGCGCAAACAGCCAGGGCCACGAGGCCACCGACAGCACCATGGCGGCCACCGTAGGCCCGGCCACCGAAGAGATGGCCACCACCATCGAATTGATGGCCATGCCCCGGCCCAGCTGCGCACGCGGGTAAATCAGGCGCACCAGGGCCGCATTCACGCTCATGATGCCCGCCGCGCCCAGGCCCTGCACGGCGCGCGCAGCAATCAGGGTGCCCAGCGAATTGGCCAGCATGGCACCCACCGAGGCCAGCGCAAACAGCCCCAAGCCCAGCAGGTACACGCGCCGGTAGCCCAGGCGCTCGCCCAGCGAGGCCAGCGGCAGCAGCATGATCAGCGTGGCCATCTGGTAGGCGTTGACCACCCAGATGGCGTGCGCGGCGCTGGCGTTCATCTCGCGGGCAATGCCCGGCAGGGCCAGGTTGACGACGCTGCCGTCGAGCACCGCCACCGTCAGGCCCAGGATGATGACCAGCATGGCGCGGCTGCGCGCGGGCGCGGGCAGGCCGTCGGGCAAAGCGCTCTGGGGGGGCATCAGGCGCGGCGCTCCTGCAAGGCGCCCGAATGCACCCGGCCCAGCGTCAGCCAGGTCAGCGCCACACCCACCAGGGCGCCTGCGGCCATCCCCACCACCATGGGCAGTGGCTGGCCGCTCGAAAACAGGCCCACTACCCCCATGGCGGCTGCACCCGTGAGCATCTGCAACGTGCCCAACAGGGCCGAAGCCGTGCCCGCAATGGCACCATGCTGCTCCAGTGCCAGCACAGAGGTGGTCGGGATCACCAGCCCCATGAAAGCGCTGGCGATGAAATACAGCGCAATCAGCACCGCCAGCCGGTCGCCACCGGCCAGGTAGTAGCCCAGCAATACCAGCATCATCGCCCCCGAGGCGCTGGCAGCGGCCTTGACCACGCGCACCAGCCCGAAACGCTCACCCAATGCCCCCGTCAGCTGCGACGCGCCGATAAACGCCACAGCATTGACCGAAAACGCCAGGCTGTACTGGGTGGGCGTGAGCCCGTAATGGTTGATAAGCACAAACGGCGAACTGGCCAGATAGACAAAAAAGCCGGACATGGCGCAGCCCCCAATGAAAACCAGCCCCAGGTAATGGCGGTCGCGCAGCAGCAGGCCATAGGCGTGCAAGGCACTGGCCAAGCTGCTTTGCACGCGCTCAGACGCGGGCCGGGTCTCTGACAGCGTGGTGAACACCAGCGCCAGCCCCGCCGTGGCGGCCAACGCCACGGCCCAGAACACGCCGCGCCAGCCGGTCACGGCAATCAGCGCGCTGCCCGCCAACGGCGCCAGGATGGGCGAGACGCTGAACACCAGCATCAGCAGCGACATCAGCCGCGCGGCCTCGGTGCCGGTGTGCAGGTCGCGCACCACGGCACGCGGAATGGCCATGCCAGCGGCAGCCCCCAGCCCCTGCACAAAGCGCAGCGCAACCAGGGTGTCGATGTCGGTGGCCAGCGCACAGCCCACGCTGGCCAGGGTGAACAGGCCCAGGCCAAAGTACAGCGGCGGCTTGCGCCCGAGCATGTCGGACACCGGCCCATACAGCAATTGGCCCACGCCCAGCGCCAGGAAGAACGCGGTCAGGCTCCATTGCACAGCCCCCACTTCGGCGCCCAGGCTTTGGCCAATGGCGGGCAGCGCGGGCAGGTACATGTCAATGGCGAAAGGCCCGATGGCCGAGAGCAGACCCAAAATCAGGGCCATTTTCAAAAAGCGGGAAAAAAGCATAGCGTTTGATTGTCGCCACCGTGGCCTGGTTCTGCTGGCCACGGGCACCAAGCACCGACCCGCAGTGGGGGCGGTGGGCGGTGGTTAGCGCGGGCCGGCCCTCACGCCTGGGCCTGCCGCAGGGTGTAACCAATGCGCGGAAAGTGGACGTGAACGGTGCCCGCGCGCGGGTCTTGGCGGCGCAGCGTGTAACGCGTGCGCGTGGCGGCCAGCAGCTCGCCCTGGGTGGGCTCGGTGCCAAAGCTGTCGGCAGCGATCTGTACGCTGGAGCCCAGCGCAATGCCGTGCTCGTCCTGAAAAACCTCGTCCCCCAGCGGCAGCGGCTCGGCCCTGGCGGCCACGGTGATGGCGTCTTCGGCGCTGAACTTTTCCATGCGCTGCAAGCCCAGCGCGGCGATGCGGTCCATCCACTCCAGCACGGCGGGCGTGGCCGCGAAGATGTCGGCCATCACCGGCACACAGGTGCGCGTGAACCACAGCGGGTGGTAGGCGGCAAAGTCGGCCAGGCAGGGCTCGGCACCGAACAAAAAGTCGTGCTCTTCGGCCATGTGCGCAATGCGCCGCAGGTACGAGCGGTAGGCGGCGGTGGCCTCGGGCGGGCGCAGGCGCGGCATGCCTGCGCTCATTTCACGGCGGTCTTCGCTGAAAGCCTGGGCCATGCCTTCGGGCAGGTTGGCAAACAGGGCGGCAGCGCCACGCGGTTGCAGGTTGTAGGCCATGGCGGCCCCGAACAAGGTGCTGTCAGCCCACTGCGCAAACACCCGCGCCACGCCCTTGAGGTGGGGCGGGTACAGCACGGGCTCGGGCTGCACGTGCTCCAGCACATCGCAGATCAGGGCCGAATCGCAGTAAATGTCGGCGCCAATCTGCAAAAAAGGCGTCTTGCGATAGCCGCCCGTGAGCGCCTGCACATCAGGCTTGGGCAAGATGGTGGGCACGACCACCGACTTCCAGGGCAACTGCTTGTAAGCCAGCGCGCGCCGGATTTTTTCAGAGAACGGCGACGCGGGGTAGTGGTGCAGGATGAGCGCGGTCATAGAGGGCCTTTCCGGGAGGAGATGCACAGGTATCAGACCAGCTGGACGAGCTGCTTGCCAAAGTTCTTGCCCTTGAGCAGGCCCAAAAACGCCTCGGGCGCGGCGGCAATGCCTTGCGCAATGCTCTGGCGCGGGCTCAGTTGGCCGCTGGCCACCAGCTGACCCAGTTCGGCCAGGGCCTCGGGCCAGACCTCCATGTGCTCGCTGACGATGAAGCCTTCCATTTTGATGCGGTTGAGCAGCAACAGCGCCGGGTGGGCCATGGGCAGCGGCGCACCGTCGTAGCCCGCGATCATGCCGCACAGGGCGATGCGGCCAAAGGCGTTCATGCGCAGCATCACAGCATCCAGGATGTAGCCGCCCACGTTTTCAAAATAGCCGTCAATGCCATCGGGGCAAGCCGCTTTCAGCGCCTGGGCCATGGCGGGGGTGTCGGCATGGACGCGGTAGTCGATGCAGGCGCCAAAGTGCAGCTCTTCGGTGGCGTAGCGGCATTTGTCAGGCCCGCCGGCAATGCCCACCACGCGGCAGCCGCGCGCCTTGGCCAGCGCTGCAAAAGCGCTGCCCACGGCGCCCGTGGCGGCGCTGACCACCACGGTATCGCCCGCCTTGGGCGCAATGATCTTGACCAGGCCGTACCAGGCGGTCACGCCCGGCATGCCCACCGCGCCCAGGTAGTGCGAGAGGGGCACCCGCGTGGTGTCCACTTTTTTCAGGGTGCCGGGCTGGGCGGCGTTGACCACGCTGTACTCCTGCCAGCCGCCAAAGCCCACCACCTTGTCGCCCACAGCGAACCTGGGGTCTCGGGATTCGATCACCTCGCCTGCGGTGCCGCCCTGCATCACCTCGCCCAGGGGCTGGGGTGCGGCGTAGCTCTTGCTGTCGTTCATGCGGCCGCGCATATAGGGGTCCAGGCTCAGGTAGTGGTGGCGCACCAGCACCTGGCCGTCTTGCAGCGCCGGGGTGTCGCTGGCCACCAGCTTGAAGTTGCTGGCACTGGCCTGACCTTGGGGGCGGTTGTCGAGCAGGATTTGCTGGTTGCGGGGCATGGTGCTTTCCTTTACTACACTTTTGATAGCTGCTTGCGCCCTACCACAGGGCGCCAGAGCCTGATTTGACTATAAAAAACTGACCATCAATCGGTGGAAATGGCTTTCAGGGCGTGGGTGCTGCGGCTGTCCACGGGCAGGCGCTTGACGTATTTGAAGGTGCCGGTGGCATGGCTGCACACGCGCCCCTGGGCGTCGAACACAGTGCCTTCGGTGAACGCCATGGTGGCCGTGCGGTGGATCAAGCGGCCCTTGGCCACCAGCGGGCCGCGCGCGGGGTGCATGAAGCTGGTTTTCATCTCGATGGTGACCACGCCCATGTCGGGGGTGTCGCTGCGTGCAGCCGTGGCCAGGGTCACGTCCAGCAAGGTCATGGTGGCA
Organism: Simplicispira sp.; assembly: GCF_028687295.1. Classification (NCBI taxonomy): domain Bacteria; kingdom Pseudomonadati; phylum Pseudomonadota; class Betaproteobacteria; order Burkholderiales; family Comamonadaceae; genus Simplicispira; species Simplicispira sp. Next base: position 13,935 of record NZ_JAQUAL010000052.1, on the reverse strand, counting down.
CCGCCATGCGTCACGTCAAACGAGTTCAGGTGCTCGGGCTTTGCTTCGTAGCGCAGCTCGGACTCGCCGCCCTCCATGCGGTGCAGGGTAAAGCCGAGGTGGCTGACGAAGGGGATTTCCACACCAAATTTCAACACGACACACTCCAGGAAGCAAAAAACAGAGCGCGCAGGATACCGCGCGCCATACCACGGCCCCCAATGCGCTCGGGCACCACAGTGGCCTGCCGAAGGGGGCGCCAGATTGTGCGGCGGCGCAGTGCCAAAGGTTGTCGCCGGGGTGATTGGACGCTTGGTCTGGCGCTGCCGGTATGGTGCAATCGTGCAATTTTTGGCCCGCCATGCAAGACCAACACCCTGCCCCGCTGCCCACACCACCGTTTTCTACCGTGGCCCTGCCCCTGGAGCCCACCGTCACTGCGCCCGATGGCTCGGACGTGCGGGTGCTGGCGGGGGTGCGGGGCGGCTCCATGGCGCACTTTGCGCTGGCACCGGGCCGCTGCTCGGCTGCGGTGCAGCACAAAACCGTGGAAGAGCTGTGGTACGTGCTCAGCGGCGAGGCCCAGATGTGGCGCTGCCAGGGCGAGCGCGAAGAAGTGGTCACCTTGACCGCCGGCGTGAGCCTGTCGATTCCGCAAGGCACCCGCTTTCAGTTCAAGGCCGTGGGCAGCACGCCCTTTGCCGCCGTGGGCGTGACCATGCCGCCCTGGCCCGGCCCCGATGAGGCCGAGCTGGTGGCCGGGCCCTGGCAGGCCTGCTGAGCCTCTACACCTCCAGCCACTCCTGGCGCACGGCATCGTCGGCTTGCAGGCTGGCGGGTGTGCCGTCAAAGACGATGCGGCCCTGGCCCATGACCAGGGCGCGGTCGGACACGCGCAAGGCAATGGTGAGCTTTTGCTCTATCAACAGCACCGCAATGCCGCGCGCCTGGAGCGCTTGCAGGTACTGCGCCACCAGTTCAATGAGCTGGGGCGCCAGGCCCTCGGTGGGCTCGTCGATGAGGATGAGGTCGGGGTCGCCCATCAGCGTGCGGCACAGGGTAAGCATTTGCTGCTCGCCGCCCGAGAGCACGCCCGCCTCGGTGTGCTGGCGCGCTTTCAGGCGCGGAAACATGGCATACATGTCATCCAGCGACCAGCGGCTGCCTTTGCCACGGCCCTTTTGCCCCAGCAGCAGGTTTTGCTGCACTGTGAGGTGCGGAAACACCTCGCGCCCCTCGGGCACGTAGCCTATGCCCGCGTGGGCGATGTCGTAGGGGGCGCGCCCCGCCAGGCTCTGGCCCTTCCAGCGCACGCTGCCCTGCCAGTCCACCAGGCCCATGATGGCCTTGGCCGTGGTGGAGCGGCCCGAGCCGTTGCGCCCCAGCAGCGCGACGATTTCGCCGGGCTGCACAGCAAAGTGGACGCCATGCAGCACATGGCTTTTGCCGTAGTAGGCGTGCAGGTTATCGATGTGCAGCATGTGCTCAGTCTGGTTCTGTCGGGGCGTTGTCGGGGGCGGTGCCCAGGTAGGCCGCTTGCACGCGCGGGTTGGCGCGCACCTGCTCAGGGGTGTCAAAGGCAATCACCTGGCCATAGACCAGCACGGCAATCTTGTCGGCCAGGCCAAACACCACGCCCATATCGTGCTCCACGGTGAGCAGGGTGCGCCCTTCGGTGACTTGCTTGATGAGCTGGACAAAGCGCCGGGTTTCGCTCTGGCTCATGCCGGCGGTGGGCTCATCGAGCAAAACGACGGGGGCGCCACTGGCGATGGTGATGCCAATCTCCAGCGCGCGCTGCTCGGCGTAGGTGAGGTTGGCAGCCAGCACATCGCGCTTGTGCTCCAGGTGCAGTTGCGCCACGAGCTGCTCGGTGCGCGCGTTGGCGTCGCGCATGCCGGAGAGCAAGCGCCAGAAGCTGTAGCGGTAGCCCAGGCTCCAGAGCACGCTACAGCGCAAGTTGTCAAACACGCTGAGCTGGGGGAACAGGTGGCTGATCTGGAAGCTGCGGCTCAGGCCCAGGCGGTGGATTTGGAACGGCTTTTTGCCATCGATGCGCTGGCCGTTCAGCCACACCTGGCCGCTGCTGGGCGCGCACCGCCCGCTGATGAGGTTGAACAGGGTTGACTTGCCCGCGCCGTTGGGGCCGATGATGGCCACGCGCTCGCCGGGCGCAACCGCCAAGTCCACGCCCCGGATGATGTCGGTTTTGCCAAAGCTTTTGTGCAGGCCGCGCAGCTCCAGCGCCAAGGGTGGGGTGGGCGCCATGGTTACGGCTCCTCTGTGTGCGGGGTGGTGTGCGTACTGCCCAGCTGGAGCTGGCTCCACTGCCGTGCCCACTGGCGCTGGCACAGGGCAAACAGCCCGGCCCCGGTCAGCAGTACACCCGCAGCGCCCAGCCAGCTGACCAGCGCACTGGCATCCAGCGTGGCGCCCAGAAATGTCAGCTGCGGCCCCAGCGCGGCATTGCGCTGCAAGTGGTACACCATCTCGATCATGCAGGCAGCGCCCAGCAGCGCCAGCAAGGCGGCGCCTGCCAGCGCCAGGCAAGCGGGCACCAGCGCACGCAGTTGCCCCCGGCGGGCCAGGCGCACCAGGGCCATGACCAGGCTGGCTACGCCCCCGGGCGCATACATCACCATGCCCAAAAACACCAGGCCCAGGTACAGCAGCCATGCCTGGCTCCATTCCGACAGCAGCACCGTAGCCAGAACCAGCAGCACTGCGCCAATGATGGGCCCGGCAAAAAACGCCGCCCCGCCCAAAAAGGTAAACAGCAGGTAGCTGCCCGAGCGGGCCATGCTGAAGCTGTCAGCACCGGTCACGATCTCGAAGTGGATGGCCGCCAGCGCCCCGCCCACACCGGCAAAAAAACCGGCCATGGTGAAAGCCAGGTGGCGCACACGCTGCGGGTTGTAGCCGATGAATTCGACGCGCTCGGGGTTGTCGCGCACGGCGTTCAACAAACGCCCCAGCGGGGTGCCGGTAAAGGCAAACATGGCGGCGGTGCCCATAAAGCAATAGGCGGCAATCAGGTAATACACCTGAATAGCAGGGCCAAAGGTGATGCCCATGAAGGCGCTGCCATACACGCGGTTGGTGGTAATGCCGCCCTCGCCACCAAAAAACTCAGGAAACATCAGCGCCATGGCGGCCACCAGTTCACCCAGCCCCAGGGTAATCATCGAAAACGGGGTGCCCGCTTTGCGCGTGCTGACAAAGCCCAGCAGCGCAGCACACAACAGGCCCGCTGCGCCGCCTACCAGCGGCACCAGCACCAGCGGCACCCGCCACACGCCCTGGCCCGCCAGGTTCATGGCATGGATGGCGATAAACCCACCCAGCCCGGTATACACCGCATGGCCAAAGCTGAGCATGCCGCCCTGCCCCAGCAAGATGTTGTACGACAGGCAAATCAGGATGAGGTAGCCCATCTGCGAGAGCATGGTCAGCGCCAAACTGCTGGAAAACACCAGCGGCGAGGCCACCAACACCAGCGCAAACAACGCCCAGACGGCAAAACGGCCCATGTCTATCAGCCCTCCCGCGTGCCCAGCAGCCCCTTGGGGCGCAGGATCAGCATCAACACCAACAGCAGGTAGGGCAGGATGGGCGCCACCTGCGCCGCCGTCAGCTTGAGCAGCGGCCAGCCCCAGGTGCCCTCATGCACCGCGATGCCCAGGCCCTGCAAGGCGCTGGCCAGCGAATAATCCAGCGCCACGGCCAAGGTCTGCACCAGCCCAATCAGCAGCGAGGCCCAGAACGCCCCCGCCAGCGAGCCCAGCCCGCCCACCACCACCACCACAAAAATAATGGAGCCCACGGCGCCTGCCATGGCGGGTTCGGTGACGTAGGTGTTGCCGCCAATCACCCCCGCCAGCGCGGCCAGCGCGCAACCGCCGCCAAACACCCCCATGAACACGCGCGGTACGTTGTGGCCCAGCGCCTGCACCATCTCGGGGTGCTTGAGCGCGGCCTGTATCACCAGGCCGATGCGCGTGCGCGTCAGCAGCAGCCACACCACCAGCAGCATCCACAGCGCCACCAGCATGATGAACGCGCGCGACTTCGGGAACTGCGTGCCATACAGCGTAAACAGCGGCCCCTGCAAGGCCTCGGGCAGGCCATAAGGCACTGTGGAGCGCCCCCACACCAGCTGCACCAGCTCCACCATCACATACGACAGGCCGAACGTGACCAGCAGCTCGGGCACATGGCCAAAGCGGTGGACGCGGCGCAGGCAGTAGCGCTCAAACAGTGCGCCCAGCACGCCCACGGCCAGCGGCGCCAGCACCAGCGCCCACCAGAACCCCACCACCCCCGACAGCGTGTAGGCCAGATAAGCGCCCAGCATGTAAAAACTGGTGTGCGCAAAATTGAGCACGCCCATCATGCTGAAAATCAGCGTCAGCCCCGAACTGAGCATGAACAGCAGCAACCCGTAGCTGACGCCATTGAGCAGCGAGACCACCAGCAGCTCGGCACTCATGACTGGCGCAGGCGCAAAGGGCGCACGGGAGCCACAGCGCTAGCGCCAGCAGCGACCCAAGCAACGGCAAACGGCTTGAAAAGCAAGGCCGCAGCACCCGCTGAAAATAAACAGTGAAAAATGGCTCTAGCGCTTATTGGGCATGCGCTACAAGCTATTCTTTCAATAGCAAAAAACATTCTCTTTCCAGATGTAAAAAAGCCCCCCGGCCGCGCAGTGCGTTGCGCAGGCGGGGGGCCGCAAGGATAGCTTGGGCGCCGTGCTACTGGCGCCAGCGCGTGCAATTACAGGCCGGGCAGCCGGTAATCCTTGAGCTGCTCACGCAGCCGGGTCTTGAGCATCTTGCCCGTGGCGCCCAGCGGGATGGCATCGACAAACACCACATCGTCCGGGATTTGCCACTTGGCGGTTTTGCCCTCGTAAAAGGCCAGCAGCTCCTCGCGCGTGACCTCGGCGCCGGGCTTTCTGGCCACGGCCACGATGGGGCGCTCGTCCCACTTGGGGTGGGGCATGCCAATGCAGGCGGCCATGGCAATGGCGGGGTGTGCCATGGCAATGTTCTCGATGTCGATGGAGCTGATCCACTCGCCGCCCGACTTGATCACGTCTTTGCTGCGGTCGGTGATCTGCATGAAGCCGTCGGCGTCAATGGTGGCCACGTCGCCGGTAGGGAACCAGCCCCGGCCCTGGGCGTCCTGGACGAGCGGGCTCTCGCCCTTGTAGTAGGTGTCCAGAATCCAGGGGCCGCGCACCAGCAGATCGCCGTAGGTTTTGCCGTCCCAGGGCAGTTCGTTGCCGTCGCCATCGATGATTTTCATGTCCACCCCGTACAGCGCCCGGCCCTGCTTTTGCAGCACCTTCATCTGCTCGGGGGCGGGCCAGTGCAACTGGTGGTTTTTCAGGGTACACAGCGTGCCCAGGGGACTCATCTCGGTCATGCCCCAGGCGTGCAGCACTTCCACGCCAAACTCTTCCTGGAAGGCGGTGATCATGGCGGGCGGGCAGGCCGAGCCGCCAATCACCGTGCGCTTGAGGCTGGAAAAACGCAGGCCATTGGGTTTGACATGGCCCAGCAGCATCTGCCAGACGGTGGGCACGCCAGCGGCGTAGGTCACGCCCTCGGCCTCGATCAGCTCATAGACCGATTTGCCGTCCAGCGCCGGGCCGGGAAACACCACCTTGCAGCCCGTCAGCGCCGCAGAGTACGGAATGCCCCAGGCGTTGACGTGGAACATGGGCACCACGGGCAGCACCGAGTCGCGGGCCGACAGGCACATCACATCGGGCAGCGCGGCAGCGTAGGCGTGCAGCGTGGTGGAGCGGTGGCTGTACAGCGCCGCTTTGGGGTTGCCAGTGGTGCCGCTGGTGTAGCACATGCTGGAGGCGGTGTTTTCATCAAACTGCGGCCAGACATAGGTGCTGGAATGCGCGCCAATCCAATCTTCGTAGCTGCTCAGGCCGGGGATGCCGCTGCCCTCGGGCAGCTTGTCGGCATCGCACAGGGCCACCCATTTTTTGACGGTGGGGCACTTGGCATGTACGGCCTGCACCAGCGGCAGGAAGGTCAGGTCAAAGCACAGCACCTGGTCTTCGGCGTGGTTGATGATCCAGGCGATCTGGTCGGGATGCAGGCGCGGGTTGATGGTGTGCATCACGCGGCCCGAGCCGCTGACGCCAAAGTACATCTCCATGTGGCGGTAGCCGTTCCAGGCCAGCGAGGCCACGCGGTCGCTGGGCTGCAAGCCTTCGCTGTCAAGGGCATTGGCCAGACGCCGGGCGCGCGCTGCCAGGTCGCGGTAGGTGTAGCGGTGGATGTCACCCTCTACACGGCGCGAAACAATCTCGCCGCTGCCGTGGTGGCGTTCGGCAAACTCAATCAGCGACGAAATCAGCAATGGCTGACTCTGCATCAAACCCAGCATAGGTGTACTCCTTGGTTGTTATGAATGTGAAAACCGGCACATGGTAACGGGTGAATTTCAAGGGCTTTTGCTGCGCCGTGCGGCACCGGAAGCCGCCTGTCGCGCAGATGACAATCGCAGCCAGAAACCACCCGCCCCCGCACCGCAGCAGCGCCCACCCAGTAACCCTGCAAGCCCTGTGCAAACCACCCGCACAGCGACAATGCCCGCATGAATTCGCCCTTTGATGCGCCCCCCACCACCAGCCCGCCGCTGCACTGGCGCAACCGCTTTGCCGCGCTGGGCCCGCAGTTTGGCACCCGGCTGCAGCCCACGCCGCTGCCCGCACCGCACTGGGTGGCCCACAGCGCCAGCACCGCCAAGGCCCTGGGGCTGGACGCGCACTGGCTGCCCTCCGATGAGGCCCTGCAAGCCTTCAGCGGCAACGCCCTGCTGCCGGGCAGCGCGCCGCTGGCCAGCGTGTACAGCGGCCACCAGTTTGGCGTGTGGGCCGGGCAACTGGGCGATGGCCGCGCCCTGCTGCTGGGCGAGGTGGATACGCCCCACGGCCCGCAGGAAATCCAGCTCAAGGGCAGCGGCCCCACGCCCTACTCGCGCGGCGGCGATGGCCGCGCCGTGCTGCGCTCCAGCATCCGCGAGTTTTTGTGCAGCGAAGCCATGCACGCCCTGGGCATCCCCACCACACGGGCGCTGTGCCTCACCGGCTCGCCCGCGCCGGTGTACCGCGAGCGCGCGGAAACCGCCGCCGTGGTCACGCGCACCGCGCCCAGCTTTATCCGCTTTGGCCACTTCGAGCACTTCGCGGCGCGCAACCAGCTCGATGCGCTGCGCCAGCTGGCCGACACCGTCATCGATCAGCACTACCCCGACTGCCGCACCGGCGCTGCTGGCAACGGCAACCCCTACGCCGCGCTCTTGCAGGCCGTGAGCGAGCGCACCGCCGCGCTGGTGGCGCAGTGGCAGGCCGTGGGTTTTTGCCACGGCGTGCTCAACACCGACAACATGAGCATCCTGGGCCTGACGCTGGACTACGGGCCGTTCCAGTTCCTCGATGCCTTCGTGCCCGGCCATATCTGCAACCACAGCGACACCCAGGGCCGCTACGCCTTCCACCGCCAGCCGCACATCGCCTACTGGAACTTGTACTGCCTGGGCCAGGCGCTGCAACCGCTGATTGGCGAGCCTGCAGCCGTCCACGGCGCGCTGGCCTCGTACAAAACCGAGTTTCCGCGCCAGTTCATGGGCCGTATGCGCGCCAAGCTGGGGCTGACCACGCCGCACCCGGCTGAAGGTGCGGTGATGGATGGCATCCTGCAACTGCTGGCCGACCAGGGCGTGGACTACCCCATCTTCTGGCGCCGCCTGTCGCACGCCGTGGCGCAGCAGCAGTTCGAACCCGTGCGCGACCTGTTTGCCGATCGCGCCCCGCTGGACGCATGGTTGCTATCGTATTCAGAGCTAGAGGCGCTTACTGGGAAAGCGCCAGATGCCGATTTGATGTTAAAAACCAACCCCTGTTACGTGCTGCGCAACCATCTGGCCGAAGAAGCCATCGCCGCCGCGCAAGCCGGGGATTTTTCTGTGCTGCACACCCTCCAAACCCTGCTGGAGCGCCCGTTTGACGAGCACCCCGACTACACCGCCCAGGCCGGCTTTCCGCCAGACTGGGCCTCCTCCATCTCCATCAGCTGCTCATCATGAACTTTCCTGTCCAGAAAACCCCAGCCGAATGGCAGGCCGTGCTGGCTGCCAAAAACGCCGAACCCGGCGCGCTGCAAGTCACACGCCACGCCGCCACCGAGCGCCCCTTCACCGGCAAATACAACCAGGTCTGGGCCGACGGCAGCTACCACTGCATCTGCTGCGATGCCAAGCTGTTCGAGGCGGGCACCAAGTTTGATGCGGGCTGCGGCTGGCCCAGCTTCAGCCAGGCCGTGCCCGGCGCCATCACCGAGATCACCGACCACAGCCACGGCATGGTGCGCGTCGAGACCGTGTGCACCCAATGCGGCGCCCACCTGGGCCACGTGTTTGAAGACGGCCCCGCGCCCACGGGCCTGCGCTACTGTATGAACTCCGCGTCCCTGGACTTCACGCCCCGCACCTCCTGACCGGGCCTTGAGAAGCCCCCGCCACCATGAAAATCCTGATCGACTTCTTCCCCATCATCCTGTTCTTTGTCGCCTTCAAGGTCTGGGGCATTTACGCCGCCACCGCCGTGGCCATCGCCGCCACCGTGGTGCAAATCGGCTACCTGCGCTACAAGCACGGCAAGGTCGAGGCCATGCAATGGCTCAGCCTGGGCGTGATCGTGCTGTTTGGCGGCGCCACGCTGCTGGCCCAGAGCGAAACCTTCATCAAATGGAAACCCACCGTGCTGTACTGGCTGATGGGCGGGGCGCTGCTGGTGGGGCAGTTGTTTTTCAAGAAGAACTTCATCAAAAGCCTGATGGGTGCGCAGATGGAATTGCCCGACAGCGTCTGGCGCACCGTGAACTGGGCCTGGGCTGGATTTTTTGCCACCATGGGCGTGCTCAACCTGTGGGTGGCCTACCACTTTGACACCGATACCTGGGTCAACTTCAAGCTGTTTGGCGGCATGGGGCTGATGTTTGTTTTCGTCATTGCCCAGGCGCTGTACCTGGGGCGCTACCTCAAAGAGCCTGAAAACACCAAGGACGCCCAGCCATGAACACCAACGCCACCACCGAGGCCATCACCGCCCTGGCAATGGAGCAGTGCCTGCGCGCCCAGCTCGCCCCCACCGCCCTGCAAGTACTCGACGAGAGCCATGCCCACGCGGGCCACGCGGGCGCCAACGGCACCGGCGCGGGCACGCATTTTCGGGTGCGCATTGCGTCGCCGCGTTTCAACAATGTGTCACGGGTTCAGCGGCATCGCCTTGTGTATGATGCGCTGCAAGAATTTATTGACCGCGGCGCCCATGCCATCGCCATTGAAATTCTCTGACCAGGGCTTGGCAAAAACCTTGCGGCTTGCCGACCGTCGGTCTGTAGCCAACTTCTCTTTTTTGGATTTCGAATGAAGAAACAGCTCTTGTCAGGCCTTGTGGCCGCCACCCTGTTGGGTGCCGCAGCCCTGCCCGCCTCCGCCCAGAATCTGGCCATTGTCAATGGCAAGCCCGTTCCCGCAGAACGCTTCGACACCGTCAAGCAGCAGGTGGAACGCACTGGCCGCCAGATCACCCCCGATATCGAAGCGCGCATCAAAGACCAGATCATCACTGCCGAAGTTTTTACGCAAGAAGCGCAAAAACAAGGCATTGAAGGCTCCAGCAACTTCCGCGCCCAAATGGAGTTGGCACGCCAGCAAATCCTGATCAACGAGCTGTTTGCTGAATACAAAAACAAACACCCCGTCACGGACGCTGAAATCCAGGCTGAATACGACAAGTTCGTAGCGGCCAACGGTGGCAAGGAATACAAGGCCAGCCACATCCTGGTGGAAAAAGAAGATGAGGCCAAGGCCATCATCGCCTCCATCAAGAAGGGCGCCAAGTTTGAAGACATCGCCAAGAAGCAATCCAAAGACCCAGGTTCTGGCGCCAAGGGCGGCGACCTGGATTGGGCCAACCCCAACAGCTATGTATCAGAATTTACCGAAGCACTGATCAAGCTCGAAAAGGGCAAGATCACCCAAGCCCCAGTGAAGAGCCAGTTCGGCTGGCACGTTATCCGCCTGGATGACCTGCGCCAAGCCCAGCTGCCCAACCTGGAAGAAGTCAAGCCGCAGATTGCCCAGCAATTGGAACAGCAAAAGCTGGCCAAGTACCAGGAAGACCTGCGCGCCAAGGCCAAGGTCGAATAATTCTGTAGCAGGCGCTGCTACCTGAAACGCGGCTTAGGCCGCGTTTTTTCATGGCGTGACACCCCACCACGCTCCCCACGCTAGCAGAACACCCATCAAGATGGGCTGGTGCAGCAGGTAATAGACCAGGCTCCAGCGCCCCAAAACAGCCAGGGGGCGCAGCAATGCAGGCACCGCCATCCTGAGCCAGGAGGGCCTGTGCAGCAACAACCAGCACCCACAGGCTCCCCCCCACCACAGCACGCCCAACCAGGGCAGCACTGGCACGTAGTCTTCGGTATAGGGCTTGCGCGACACCAGCCCCAGCCAATTGAGCGTGCGCGCATTGAACAACGCAGCCCATTCAGACAACGCCCCAGTCAACAAATGCTGCGCTACCACCGGCAGGGCAATGGCCACGCCCCCCGCCAGCGCCCACCACAATGCTCCCTGCCCTGCGGCCAGGCAGCGCGTGAGCAACAGCATCACAGCCATGCCATGGAGTACGCCAAAGTAAATAAAGCTCTGGGGAAACATGGCGTATGAGCCCGCGCTGACCAGCAACGCTCCGGCGGCGATCTGCCCCCAGCGACGACCAAACCGCCGCCACCCCTGCCCCTGGTACAAGGCAATCGCCTGCCCCAACCCGGCACAAAAAAGAAACATGCTCACAATCGCTGTGCGCTGGCCTGTCCAGAACGGGTCAGTCCGAAAATTTTGCGGCCAATAGCCAAAATGGCTCAGGTCAAAGCACAGGTGGAAAACCGTCATCCACACCATGGCCATGCCACGCAGGGCATCCACGGCATCGAAACGGGATGGGGACACGCCAGTGGGCGCAGGGGGGCAAAGATGGGTCACGCGTCACCAGAGCAAAGAAGGCGCCATCATGACAGCCCGCCAAGGCTGCTGTGCCCTGCTGGCAAAACAATGGCCCAAAGCAAAAAAGACTTGCCGCGTAAACGGCAAGTCTTTCAAACAATGGTCGGAGCGGCGGGATTCGAACTCGCGACCCTCTGCTCCCAAAGCAGATGCGCTACCAGGCTGCGCTACGCTCCGACAGCTGGTATTCTAACCCCAAAAATCACTGCATCTGGAGAAAAGTGCAAATATTCACGCTAACCAGCAAGCCAGACGCCCAGCGCCTCAACGGCCAGGGGCCGGGCCCCGACCAGCCAGGTGGCGGAAGGTGATGCGGCCCTTGGTCAGGTCGTAAGGCGACATCTCCAGCGACACTTTATCGCCCGCCAAAATACGGATGTGGTGCTTGCGCATCTTGCCGCCGGTATAGGCAATCAGTTGATGCCCGTTGTCCAGGGTGACGCGAAAGCGCGAGTCGGGCAGCACTTCGGTAACGCTGCCTTGCATTTCAATGAGTTCTTCTTTGGCCATATTCAATCTCGTAAAAACAAATCAATGGGTATCTGTGTTTGGCGCCTGCGCGGGGGGATGTCCACCACGGCAATGCTGCCCCTGGGGGGCTCGACACACTGTGCGGGCGGGCTGTGGGAGTCGCTGCACCCGGGGCGCAGGTCGGGAAGAAGGCCGGGGGAGACGGCGTCAATGGACAGGCAAGGCGCTGTGCATGAGCTCGTACATTGTAGCGCGCTGAACGCCTGCCTGCGCCCAGCCCGGCGCGATCACGCCTGTGGCACTTGCAGCGCACCGGCCAGGGCGCGCACCAAGTCCGTCTGGGTGACGATGCCCACCAGGCGTTGGCGATCGTCCAGGATCGGAATATGGTGGTGCCCGCCTTGTGAAAAAAGCGGCACCAACTCCATGACCAACTGCCCGGTTTGCGCCGTCTGCACCGGCTGCGACATGATCTGCCCCACCAGCGTAGGCTGTGTGCTGCGCCCGCGCACCAGGCTGCGCAGGCGCTGGCCCAGCCCCTCGGGCGCATCCGTGCGTGCCAGGCGCATGAAATCGGCCACCGTCACGATGCCGCATACCTGGCGCTGATCGTCCACCACTGGCAGCGCTTTAACCCGTTCGCTGCGCATCAATGCCTGCGCGTCCTTGAGCGATACCGCCGCTTCCACCGACAAAACTGGCTGGGACATGATGTCCTCGCAGCGCAAATCGCCCAGCGTGCGGGCAAAGGCAGCGCGCCCCGCCAGGTGCAACAACCCCTCCAGATCGGCACGGCTTACATCGAGCACACCGTTGTAGTGCGACAGCGCCGCGTCCAAATCAGCGGAAGTGAAAGCGCCCGGCCCACGGGGCGCTACCTCTGGCGCTGACTGGGCGTGCGGGTATCGGCGCCCGGTCAGGTTGTTGTAGAGCATGCCCACCGCCAGCAAGGCCAGCAGCGTCACGGGGACAGTCCATCCATGCAACTGTGCCGCCTGCTGCGGATTGAGCACCATGGACAACGCCAGTGCGGCCCCCGGTGGATGCAAACAGCGCAAAGGCAGCATGACTGCCACCGAAACGGCCACCGCCAGCGCGCCAGCCCAGGCACCATCGGGCACCAGCACCGCACTGGCAACGCCCACCCACATCGACAACAAACTGCCCGCCAACACCGGCCAGGGCTGTGACAACGGGCTCGATGGCATGCCAAACACCAGCACCGCACTGGCCCCCAGCGACGCCAGCAGCCAAGGCCCCTGCAAACCCGTGAGCGCACCCCACCCATGCCCCAGCCAAGCCACCAGCAACATGCCGCAGGCCATGCCGATGGCCATGCGCAGCCCTTCGCGCACCGTGATGCCCACGGGGGCAGGCCAAAACCGTTGTAGCCACAACCACACGCTGTGGGCAAAGGACAAAGAACGCGGTGGCAACAAAGGATCAGGCAAGGGCATGGAGATGAAACAGAACGGCGCCAACGCGACCGCGAGGGGTGCAATCATGGGCGCGCCCATTGTGCATCCAGGCCCGCAGAGCGTGCAGGCGCAACGCATTGTCCCCCTGGCTGGCACAAGGCCACCGATAGAATGCCCCACTCCCGCCACTACCCTGACAGCCACCCGTGTCTGACCGCCTTGCCGTACTGCCACAGTACCTTTTGCCCCAGCGTGCCCTGACCACCTTTGCAGGGCGCATCGCCTCGGCGCAAGCCGGTTCACTCACCACCGCCCTCATCCGGCGCTTTATTGCCCGCTACGGCGTGGACATGAGCGAGGCTGCCAACCCCGACATCACCAGTTACGCCAGTTTCAATGACTTCTTTACCCGCGCCCTGCGCCCGGGCGCACGCCCACTGTCCAAGGCCGACCTGATCTGCCCGGTGGACGGCGCCGTCAGCCAGTTTGGCGCCATCGACAGCGACCAGATTTTTCAGGCCAAGGGCCACCACTACTCCACCACCGCGCTGCTGGGCGGCGACGCAGCGCTGGCCGCGCAGTTCCAGAACGGGCATTTCGCCACCATTTACCTCAGCCCGCGCGACTACCACCGCATCCACATGCCCTGCCACGGCCAGCTGCGGCGCATGGTGCATGTGCCGGGCGCGCTGTTCTCAGTCAACCCGACCACGGCGCGCGGCGTGCCGGGGCTGTTTGCCCGCAACGAGCGCGTGGTCTGCGTGTTCGACTCGGCACGCGGGCCGTTCGTGATGGTGCTGGTGGGCGCCACCATCGTGGGCAGCATGGCCACCGTGTGGCACGGCGTGGTCAACCCGCCGCGCACCGGCACCCTGCGCAGCTGGGATTACGCTGGCAAGCCCCCAGTCAAGCTGCGCCAAGGCGATGAAATGGGCCGCTTTTTGCTGGGCTCTACCATCGTGCTGCT
>NZ_JAQUAL010000051.1:0-19705 GCF_028687295.1 Simplicispira sp. | reverse complement strand
CCCGCAAGACCCCGAGCCCCTGATTGCCGTGGGCCGCGTGGCGGGCGAGATTTTGCGCACCCCGCGCGGCGACGGCGGCTTTGGTTTTGACCCGGTGATGTTCCTGCCCGAATTCGGCAAAACCTTTGCCGAGCTGCCCACCGAAGTGAAGAACGCGCACAGCCACCGTGGTCGCTCATCGCAGCAAATGCTGGCCTTGTTGCGCGAGCGCTGGCTGTAAGGTGCATCAAAAAAGTGAGCTGCTTGCGCTCACCAGTGGGTCGTTTGAGATAGTTTTCATGCTGAAAGCGTTTGCAGATAAGCGCTAGCAGCTATCATTTTTGATATTGTCATGCACATCCCCATCACCCCCGCCGCGCCGCAGGGCGCTCCCGTGCGCGACATCCAGCACTACATGCGCGCGGGCCTGCTGCAACTGACCAGCCTGCCGCCGCTGTCGCTGTACGTGCATTTGCCCTGGTGCCTGAAAAAATGCCCGTACTGCGACTTCAACTCGCACGAATGGCAGGGCGAGGGCGGCGTGCCCGAGCAGCGCTACCTCGACGCCCTGATGGCCGACCTGGAAGCGGCGCTGCCCCTGGTGTGGGGGCGGGCGGTGCAAAGCATCTTCATTGGTGGCGGCACGCCCAGCCTGTTCTCACCGCAGGCCATAGACCGGCTGCTGGGCGACATCCGTGCGCGCCTGCCGCTGGCGCCGGGCTGCGAGATCACGCTGGAGGCCAACCCCGGCACCTTCGAGAAAGACCGTTTCCGTGCCTTCCGCGCGGCGGGCGTCACGCGGCTGTCGGTGGGCGTGCAAAGCTTCAACGACCGGCACCTGCGCGCGCTGGGCCGCGTCCACGACCGTGCCCAGGCGCTGGCGGCGGTCGAAGAGGCAGCGCAGGCCTTCGACACCTTCAACCTCGACCTCATGTACGCCCTGCCGGGCCAGACCATGGCCGAGCTGGACGAAGACCTGGCCACCGCGCTGGCACTGGCGCCGCCGCACATCTCGATCTACCACCTGACCATCGAGCCCAACACGTACTTCGCCAAGTACCCGCCCGCCATCCCGCCGGACGACGATGCCTACGCCATGCTCGACCGCATCACCGAATTGACAGGCCAATCGGGCATGCAGCGCTACGAAATATCGGCCTACGCGCGCCCTGGCCACCACTGCCTGCACAACACCAACTACTGGCAGTTTGGCGATTATTTGGGCATTGGCGCGGGGGCGCACAGCAAGCTCAGTTTTGCCCACCGCGTGGTGCGCCAGACGCGCTTTCGCGACCCGCGTCTGTACATGGAGCACGCCCTGGCGGGCCACGCCATGGCCCAGGACGAGGACGTGCGCCGTGCCGATCTGCCGTTTGAATACATGCTCAACGCGCTGCGCCTGCGCGAGGGTTTTGCGCTGCAAGACTTCACCGAGCGCACCGGCCTGCCCCTGACGGCGATTGCCAAAGCGCTGGCCGAGGCCGAGCGCAAGGGCCTGATCGAGCGCGATCTGGCCCATGTGCGCCCCACCGAACGCGGCTTTGACTTTTTGAGCGACTTGCAGGCGCTGTTTCTGGCCGATTGAGCGCCGAGGGGCACGAGGTATGGCGGCGGCGACCGCCCTCAGCCGCAGTGCAGGGCCGTGATGCGGCCATTGCCGTCCACCAGCAGGTTCAGCCGCTCGTTGTTGAACTCCCGTGTCGTGGCCTGCTTCGGGTGCAGCACCCGCGCCATCGCAGCGCCCGAGGCCACGCGCGCCTGCTCCATCACGGACGCCGTGGCCGATTGGCCCCGAAAGCTTTGCGCGGGCGCTGCGTTGCACACACCACCACGCGGGCCCGGGCTGGACAGCGCCGAAGGCCCTGTGCCGGGCGCGCTGGTGCAGGCCGCCAGCAAGGCGGCGCTGGCGCAGGCCAGCAGGGTGGGGATTCGGTTCTTTGTCATCGGGGTTTCTCCTGTATCGAGGGTGTCTTTACGCATTCTTGATACCCCACAGCGTAATCTCTACAGGGGGTTGATGCCTGCGCTCCTAAGCTCTTTCCATCGGAAATCCGCAATGGGGAGCAATGCAATGGATGCAATTTTTGGGGGGCTGGGCGCTGTGCTTTTTGCCCTGGCAGTGGGGCTGGTGGCAGCCTGCCACGCGCTGGAAGGTCGCCAATGACCGCGCTGTACTGGTGCAGTGGGCTGGCGGCTGCCGGTCTGTTCATTTACCTGGTCGTTGCGCTGGTGCGCGCCGAGGAGTTCTGACATGACTTCTCTGGCATGGACCAATTTGGCCTTGTTTTTGGGCTTGTTGCTGGTGCTGGCGTGGCCGCTGTCGCGCTGGCTCGCCGCCGTGGCGCAAGGGCGCTTGCCGCGCTGGATGGCGGCAGTGGAAGGGGTTTTTTATCGGGCCGCAGGCGTCAAGCCCGCCGAGGACATGTCCTGGAAGCGCTATGCGCTGGCGCTGCTTTTGTTCAACTTCATCGGCCTGCTGGTGGCCTACGGCTTGCAGCGCACGCAGCAGTGGCTGCCGCTGAACCCGCAGGGAATGGGGGCAGTGTCGCCTGACTCGGCGTTCAACACCGCCGTGAGCTTTGTCACCAACACCAATTGGCAGGGCTATGGCGGCGAGACGACGATGAGCTACCTCACCCAAATGCTGGTGATGACGGTGCAGAACTTTGTCTCCGGCGCCACCGGCATTGCCGTGGCTTTTGCGCTGGTGCGTGGTTTCAACATCCGACTGGCAAGCGGCATTGGCAACTTCTGTGCAGACATCACGCGCACCACGCTGTGGGTGCTGCTGCCGCTGTCGTTCGTGTTCGCGCTGTTCCTGGTGGGGCAAGGCGTGATCCAGAACCTGAGCGGCTACCAGGAAGTGTCCACGCTGGAGGCCACGAGCTACCAGCAAGCCAGGCTGGATGCGCAGGGCCAGCCGCTGCAAGATGCCGCTGGCCAGCCGCTGATGGAGACTGTTACCACGCCAACACAGACCTTGGCCATGGGGCCGGTGGCGTCGCAGGAGGCCATCAAGCTGCTGGGCACCAATGGGGGCGGCTTCTTCAATGCGAACTCGGCCCATCCCTATGAAAACCCGACGCCACTGTCCAACCTGGGGCAGATGCTGGCCATCTTTCTGATTCCGGCAGCGCTGTGTTTTGTCTTTGGCCAGATGGTGGGGGATTCGCGCCAGGGCGTGGCCATTTTGGCGGCCATGGCCATTTTGTTTGCCGTGGCGGTGGTCGCTGCCACCTCCGCCGAGCAGGCGGGCAACCCGCAGCTGGCTGCGCTGGGTGTGGACCAGAGCGTTCATGCCTTGCAGGGCGGCGGCAACATGGAGGGCAAAGAGGCGCGCTTTGGCGTGGTTTCCAGCGCGCTGTTCGCGGCGGTCACCACGGCGGCGTCGTGCGGTGCCGTCAACGCCATGCACGACTCGTTCACGCCGCTGGGTGGCATGGTGCCGCTGGTGCTGATGCAACTGGGCGAGGTGGTGTTCGGCGGCGTGGGCACAGGCCTGTATGGCATGTTGGCATTTGCCATCCTGGCGGTGTTCATCGCCGGGCTGATGATCGGTCGCACCCCCGAATACCTGGGCAAGAAGATTGCCAGCCACGAGATGAAGATGGTGTCCATCGCGCTGCTCATCACGCCGCTGGTGGTTTTGGTGGGCGTGGCCGTGGCGGTGCTGTCCGACAGCGGGCGCCTGGGCGTGGCCAACCCTGGCGCGCATGGTTTTACGGAAATCCTTTACGCCCTGACGTCGGCGGCCAACAACAACGGCAGCGCTTTTGCGGGTCTGTCGGCCAATACGCCGTTCTACAACACCCTGCTGGGCATTGCCATGTGGTTGGGGCGCTTTGGTGTGATCGTTCCCGTGCTGGCCCTGGCGGGCAGCCTGGCCGCCAAGAACCGCATTCCCACCGGCAGCGGCACTTTGCCTACGCACGGGCCGCTGTTTGTGGGGCTGTTGATCGGGGTGGTGCTGCTGGTCGGGCTGCTCAATCACATTCCCAATCTGGCCCTGGGGCCCATCGTCGAGCATCTGATGCTCTGGAAGGCTTGAGGGAGTCCACTCCATGAATACGCAAAGCACACTTTCTTTTCTCGATCCGGCCTTGCTGCGGCCCTCGCTGGTGCAGGCCTTCGCCAAACTGGATCCGCGCGTGCAGTGGCGCAACCCGGTGATGTTCGTTGTCTATGCGGGCAGCATTCTCACCAGCGTGCTGTGGCTGCTGAGCCTGGGCAGTGCCGCCGTGGCCGGTAGCGAGGGCTCGGGCTTCATCCTGGCGATGGCGCTGTGGCTGTGGTTCACGGTGCTGTTTGCCAACTTTGCCGAGGCGCTGGCCGAGGGCCGCTCCAAAGCCCAGGCGGCTGCGCTGCGCGGGCTCAAGTCCGAGACCTGGGCGCGCAAACTGCACGAGCCACGCTATGGCGCCCAATGGCATCCGGTGCAGTCGGGCGAGTTGCGCAAGGGCGATGTGGTGCTGGTTGAAGCCGGAGATATGGGCACCATCCCGCTCGACGGCGAAGTCATCGAAGGCGTGGCGTCGGTGGACGAAAGCGCCATCACAGGCGAGTCGGCGCCGGTGATCCGTGAGTCGGGGGGGGATTTTTCATCGGTCACGGGCGGCACGCGCGTGCTGTCGGACTGGCTGGTGGTGCGCATCACCGTGAACCCGGGCGAGTCGTTCCTGGACCGCATGATCTCGATGGTGGAAGGCGCCAAGCGCCAGAAAACACCGAATGAAATCGCCCTGACGATCTTGCTGGTGGCGCTGACCCTGGTGTTTCTGGTCGTCACGGTCACGCTGCTGCCCTATTCGATGTTCAGCGTGCAGGCGGCGGGTGCGGGCACGGTGGTGTCGGTCACGGCGCTGGTAGCCCTCTTGGTGTGCCTGATCCCGACCACCATTGGCGGCCTGCTGTCGGCCATCGGCGTGGCAGGTATGAGCCGCATGATGCGGGCCAACGTGATTGCCACCTCGGGCCGCGCCGTCGAAGCGGCGGGTGACGTGGACGTGCTTTTGCTCGACAAGACCGGCACTATCACCCTGGGCAACCGGCAGGCCAGCGTGTTCATGCCTGCGCCGGGCGTGACCGAGGAGCAACTGGCCGACGCGGCGCAATTGGCATCGCTGGCCGACGAAACGCCCGAGGGCCGCAGCATCGTGGTGCTGGCCAAGACGCGCTTTGGCCTGCGCGAACGTGAGCTGGCGGGCCTGCAAGCGCACTTTGTGCCTTTCACCGCGCAGACGCGCATGAGCGGCGTCGATTTTGGCGACCCCGCCGCGCCGCGCCGCAGCATTCGCAAGGGTGCGGCTGATGCCGTGCGCCGCCATATCGAAGCGCGTGGTGGGCTATTTCCCGCCGAGGTGCAGGGCGCGGTGGAAGCCGTGGCACGCCGGGGCAGCACGCCGCTGGTGGTGGCCGATGAAACCCGTGTGATGGGCGTGGTGGAGCTCAAGGACATCGTCAAGGGCGGCATCAAGGAGCGCTTTGCCGAGCTGCGCCGCATGGGCATCAAAACGGTGATGGTCACGGGCGATAACCGCCTGACGGCTGCCGCCATTGCCGCCGAGGCCGGGGTGGACGATTTCCTGGCCGAGGCGACGCCCGAGGCCAAGCTGCGCCTGATCCGCGACTACCAGGCCGAAGGCCGCCTGGTGGCCATGACGGGTGATGGCACCAACGACGCACCCGCGCTGGCCCAGGCCGATGTGGCCGTGGCCATGAACAGCGGTACCCAGGCGGCCAAGGAGGCCGGCAACATGGTGGACCTCGACTCCAACCCCACCAAGCTGCTGGAGATCGTCGAGACCGGCAAACAACTGCTGATGACGCGCGGCTCGCTGACCACGTTCTCGATTGCCAACGATGTGGCCAAGTACTTCGCCATCATCCCGGCCATGTTTGTCGGCGTGTATCCGCAGCTTGCGGCGCTGAACGTGATGGGCTTGCACAGCCCTTCGTCGGCCATCTTGTCGGCGGTCATTTTCAATGCCTTGATCATCGTGGCGCTGATTCCGCTGGCCCTCAAGGGCGTGCCTTACCGCGCCGTGGGGGCCGCCGTGCTGCTGCGCCGCAATTTGGCGGTTTACGGTGTGGGCGGGCTCATCGTGCCTTTCATCGGCATCAAGCTGATCGATATGTTTCTGGTGGCCACCCACCTGATTTGAGGCCCTCTGGCCCAAGGAGTCTTCATGAAAAATTTGCTACGCCCCGCGCTGGTGACCTTCGCGCTGCTCAGTGCCGTCACCGGACTGGTCTATCCCTTGGCGGTCACTGGCGTGGGCCAGGCGATGTTTCCGCACCAGGCTGCAGGCAGTCTGATTGAGCGCAACGGCACAGTCGTTGGCTCGGATCTGATTGGCCAGCACTTCACCGCACCGCGCTATTTCTGGGGCCGGCCCTCGGCCACGGCGCCCATGCCCAACAACGCCGCTGGCTCGGGCGGCTCCAACCAGGGGCCGCTGAACCCGGTGCTGGCCGAGGCGGTCAAGGAGCGCATCGCCGCGCTGCGTGCCGCTGACCCGGGCAACCAGCAGGCGGTGCCAGCGGATTTGGTGACGGCGTCGGCCAGCGGGCTGGACCCGCACATCAGCGTGGCGGCGGCACAGTTCCAGGCCGCGCGCGTGGCGCGCGAGCGCCAATGGCCGCTGGCACAGGTGCAAGACCTGATCCAGCGCCACACCCAGGCGCGTGACCTGGGGGTGCTGGGTGAGCCGCGTGTCAATGTGCTTCAGCTCAATCTGGCGCTGGACGCCCAGCGCTGAATCGTCCAACGCCGTTCCCTTTTGTGCTTTGCCCTGGCGGGTTTTCCTGGTCGCCAGTGGGCCGGTCAGAGCTACTTTTATCAATTACCCCATGTTTACCTTGAAAACACGCACCATCTGTGCGCTCGCCTTCGCTGCCGCCCAGGCTCTTTTGTGCGTTGGTGCGCAGGCCCAAGCGCCTGCCCCTGCGGCCGATCAATCCGCCAGCGCCGTTCCTGCGGCGCCGGAACATGCCATCACCGGCAATGTGGGGTTGGTCAGCGATTACCGCTTTCGCGGCATCAGCCAGACCTGGCGCCTGCCTGCCGTGCAGGGCGGTCTGGACTATGTACACCGCAGCGGGTTGTACCTGGGCACTTGGGCGTCCAATGTGTCTGGCAACAGTTACAACAACGGTTCGGCCCTGGAGTGGGACCTGTATGGCGGCGTGAAACTGGAGGTGGCGCCTGGCGTGGTGCTGGACCTCGGTGCCCTGGCCTATATCTACCCTGGTGCGCGCATGAACCGTGCGCTAGGAGTGGCCAGCACACAAAAGTACGACAACGTGGACTTGTATGTGGGCGTTAGCCATGGCCCGTTCTCGGCCAAGCTGTCGTATGCCGTCACCGATTACTTTGGCCTGAACGGCGGTTCCGCAGGGTACGCCTACTTCAGCAGCCTGGCACCCCATGGCGGTTCCCGGGGCAGTTTGTACTTGGATCTGAACTACAACGTGGATCTGGGCCAGGGCGTCACTGTGGGGTTGCACGCCGGTCACGTCGCGGTGCGCAACTATGCCGACCTGTCCTACAGCGATGCCAAAGTGTCGGTGTCCAAGGAGGTGTTTGGTGTCAACCTGTCCGTCGCCATCGTCGGCACCAACGCCAGGAGCGCGTATTACCAGGCGGGCAATGCCGCTGGTGCGGATGCCAAACGCCTGGGCAAGGCAGCCCTGGTGCTGGGGTTGAGCAAGGGTTTTTGAATAAGTGCTGACAGTGAAATACTCCTGATCCATGGATGCACCCCACGACCGCCGCCCCAGCCCTGATGCGCTGCTGGCACAGATGCGCGATGCCGAAGCCGCTGCTGCGCGTGGCAAGCTGCGCATCTACTTTGGCTCGTCTGCCGGTGTGGGAAAGACCTACGCCATGCTGCAAGCCGCGCGCAAGCTGCACGGCGAGGGTGTGGATGTGCTCGCGGGTGTGGTGGAGACGCACCGCCGTGCCGACACCCAGGCGCTGCTGAGCGGGCTGCCCGAACTGCCTGCCCGGGCCGTGTCCTATCGCGGCAAAGAGTTGCCGGAGTTCGATCTCGATGCCGCTTTGGCGCGCCGCCCCGCACTCATCCTGGTCGATGAGCTGGCGCATTCCAATGTGCCTGGCTCGCGCCACCCCAAGCGCTGGCAGGACGTGGAGGAACTGCTGGCCAACGGCATCAGCGTTTACACCACGCTCAACGTGCAGCACTTGGAAAGCCTGAATGACGTGGTGAGCGGTATCACTGGCATCCGTGTACAGGAAACCTTGCCAGACACCTTCTTTGATCGTGCCGACGAGGTGGTGATGGTGGACACGCCCGCCGAGGAGCTGATTGCGCGCCTCAAAGCTGGCAAGGTGTACTTGGGTGCCCAGGCCGAGCGTGCGGCCCGCAACTTCTTTCGCAAGGGCAACCTCATGGCCTTGCGCGAGCTGGCCCTGCGCCGCACGGCCGATCGCGTCGAGGACGATGTGCAAGCCTGGCGCAGCACCCAGCGCATCGGCCAGGTTTGGAAGACCGATGGTGCCATCCTCTGCGCCATCAGTGACTCGCCTGGCGCAGGCAGTGTGGTGCGCAGCGCTGCGCAACTGGCCCAGCAGCTCAGTGTGCCTTGGCATGCGGTCCATGTGGAAACCATGGTGCTGCGGCGCCTGCCTGCTGTGCAGCGCGAGCGCATCTTGCGCGTGGTGCGGCTAGCGGCTGACCTGGGTGCCACCACGGCGGTGCTGGCGGCGCAGGACGTGGCCTCCACGCTGATCGCCTACGCGCGCGAGCACAACCTGGCCAAGCTGGTGCTCGGACGCGAGGTGCCGCTGGTGTGGTGGCGGCGCTGGCTGGGCGGCAAGTCCCTGGCCCGCAGGCTGGCCGATGGTGGTGCCGATTTGGATCTGATATCCGTGGCCACCCCCCGCTTGCCGCAACCGGCACCGCCGCTGGGAGCGCCCGGCGCCCAGGCACAGGAGCGCGAGCGCCGTTGGGCGAATGGCGTGCGGCGCTATGGCTTGGCCGCAGCTGCATGTGTGGCGGCCACCGCACTGAGCTGGCCGCTGCAATGGCACTTCGATACCGCCAACATCGTCATGCTGTACCTGCTGTGTGTGGTCGGCGTGGCGCTGCGGCTGGGGCGCGGTCCGGCGGTGCTGGCCAGCTTTTTGAGCGTGGGGCTGCTGGACTTTTTCTTTGTCCTGCCGCGCATGAGCTTTGCCGTGTCCGACGTGCAGTACCTTATGACCTTTGGCGTGATGCTGGCGGTGGGCCTGGTCATCGGCCAACTCACGGCGGGCCTGCGCTACCAGGCCCAGGTGGCGGGCGAGCGCGAGCGGCGTGCGCGCCGCCTGTTCGAGCTCACACGCGAGCTGGCCAGCGCCTTGCAGGCCGAGCAGGTGCTGCAACTGGCCGAGCAAAGTCTGTCCCACGAGGTGCAGGGCTTGGTGCTGGTGTACGCACTGGACGATCAGGACCGGCTGCAGCCTTCGCCGCGCCAGGCTGCCCTGGCAAGCGCCGATCAGCCCGATATGGGCACTGCGCGCTGGGCGCTGGACCACGGTCAGGCCGCTGGCATGTTCACCGACACATTGCCCGGCAGCGCCTGGCTCTACCTGCCGCTGAAGGCATCCATGCGCACGCGCGGCGTTTTGGCGCTGCGCCCCGGTTCCACACGCAGTGTGATGCTGCCCGAGCTGCGTGAGCAGCTTGAAACCTACGCGCGCATCGTCGGCCAGTCGCTGGAGCGCGTGCACTATGTCGCAGTGGCCCAGGAGGCGGTGGTGAACATCGAGTCCGAGCGCCTGCGCAGCTCGCTGCTGTCGGCCCTCTCGCACGACCTGCGCACGCCGCTGGCTGTGGTCTATGGTCTGGCAGATACGCTGGCGGCCATGCCCGCGCTGCCTCCGCAGGGGCGCGACATGGCCGCCGCGCTGCGCCAGGAGGCGCAGCGCATCAACGCCATGGTGAACAACCTGCTTGATATGGCGCGCCTGCAAAGCGGCGCCGTGCAGTTGCGCCGACAGTGGCAGCCTGTGGAAGAGGTGGTAGGCAGCGCGCTACAGGCGATGCAGAGTGCGCTTTCGGGCCACAGCGTGCGCACCGATGTGCCTGCCGGCCTGCCCATGGTGCATCTGGATGCGGTGCTCATTGAGCGCGTGCTGTGCAACCTGCTGGAAAACGCGATCAAGTACACGCCCCCAGGCAGCGTGATCACCCTCAGTGCCAGCGTGCGAGCCCCCGATCTGGTGCTGTGCGTGAGCGACAACGGCCCCGGCTTGCCGCCGGGCAGCGCCGAAGTGCTGTTCGAGAAGTTCACGCGCGGCGAGCGCGAGTCCAGCATCCCCGGCGTGGGCCTGGGCCTTGCAATCTGCCGTGCCATCATGACTGCGCACCAGGGCCGCATCTGGGCTGAGCGCGGTACCCAGAGCGGTGCCTCTTTCTGCCTGAGCCTGCCGCTGGGAACGCCGCCCAGCCTGCCAGCACCAGAGACCGAAGACGAGCCCGAGCCTACGACAGCCGCACCCACCCATGACCACTGAACCATCCCCCGTCGCCTTGATCGTTGAGGACGAAGCCTCCATCCGCCGCTTTGTGCGCGTTGCGCTGCAGGCCGAAGGCTGGCAGGTACACGAAGCAGGCACTGTGCGCCAGGGCCTCATCGATGCCGGTACGCGCCGCCCCGATCTGGTCATTCTCGACCTGGGCCTGCCCGACGATGACGGTGTCCACTACCTCAAGGACTTGCGTACCTGGTCGGGTGTGCCGGTGATCGTGCTCTCGGCGCGATCGGATGAGGCCGACAAGATCGCTGCGCTCGATGCAGGCGCCGACGACTACCTCACCAAGCCCTTCGGTGTGGGTGAACTGATGGCCAGGGTGCGCGTGGCACTGCGCAGAAGCCAAGCGCATGCCGCACGCAACGGCGCCGAGCCTGTCCCGTTCCGCTTCGGACAGGTGGAGGTGGATTTGGTGCAACGGCGTGTTCTGCGCCAGGGCCTGCCGGTGCACCTCACGCCCATCGAATACCGCCTGCTCACCCACCTGATCGCCAATGCCGGCAAGGTGCTGACCCACTACCAGCTGCTCAAGGCCGTGTGGGGCCCATCGCACATCGAAGACAACCATTACCTGCGCGTGTACATGGGCAATCTGCGCCAGAAGCTCGAAGAGCTTCCTGCCCAGCCGCGCCATTTGCTCACCGAGACAGCCGTGGGTTACCGGCTCATGCCCTGACGTGCGGGGCGCTGCTCAACCACCGTTCGGGTGTAGTCTGCTTGGACGATGGTGCAAACAAAAGGCGTCCCTAAGCTGTGGTGCTCTAACCCTATAGGAGCACACATGAGACTCACAGACAAGGTAGCCCTGGTGACGGGCGCAGGCCAAGGCATGGGGCGCGCCATTGCGCGCTGCTTTGCCCAAGAGGGCGCCACCGTGGTGGCGCTGGACTTGAACCTGGAAGCAGCGCAGCAGTCGCTCGACGGCCTGGGCGGGCGCAGCATCGCGCGCAGCCTGAATGTGGGCGACAGCGCTGCCGTGGCGGCGCTGGTCGATGAGGTGGTGGCTACTTTTGGCCGTGTCGATGTGCTGGTCAACAACGCTGGCATTGGTTCGGTCGATGCGTTTGCCGACATTCCCGACGAGACCTGGGCGCGCGTCATCAACGTGAACCTCAATGGTGCCTTCTACTGCGCCCGCCAGGCGGTGCGCGCCATGCAAAAGGCTGGCACGCGCGGCGTGGTGATCAATGTGGCCAGCACGGCAGCAGCGTCGGGCGACGGGCCAGCGCATTACTGCGCCTCGAAAGCGGCGCTGATGGGCTTGACCCGCAGCATGGCCAAGGAGCTGGCAGCGCAGGGCATTCGCGTCAACACACTGGTGCCGGGGCCGACCAACACGCCCATGATGCAAAGCATTCCGCAGGAGTGGACGGACGCCATCATCAAGGGCGTTCCCATGGGCCGCATGGCCGAGCCCGAGGACATTGCGCGGGTGGCATTGTTCCTGGCCAGCGATGACAGCGGTTTTGTCACCGGCCAGAACCTGGCGGTCAACGGCGGCAGCGCCTTCCTGTGAGGAGTGAGAACATGAGCAAGCGACTGCAAGGCAAGGTGGCCTTCGTCTCCGGCGGCGGCAGCGGCATCGGTGCCGCCACCGCCCAGCGTCTGGCCGATGAAGGCGCGACCGTGGTGATCTGTGGCCGCCGCCAGGAACCGCTGGACGCCGTGGTGGCCCAGATCCGGGCCACCGGCGGCCAGGCCGAGGCCGTGGTGGCCGACGTTGGCAACGAGGCCCAGTATGTGGGCGCGATCGAAGGCGCGGCCCAGCGCCATGGCCGCCTGGACGTGCTGGTGAACAACGCCATGGCCTACACCTGGGGCGCACTGGACGCCATGTCCACCGACGACTGGCATGCCAACTTCACGACCACCGTGGACGGCACCTTCTGGGGCACGCGCACCGCGCTGAAGCTGATGAAGGCCGACGGCAAGGGCGGCTCCATCGTCAACGTTTCCTCCATCTGCGGCCAGCTCGGCACCCCCTGGATGGCCGGCTACTCGGCCGCCAAGGCGGCGGTGGACAACCTCTCGCGCGCTGCCGCAGCCGAGGGCGCTCCCGCAGGCGTGCGGGTGAACGTGGTGATTCCAGCCGTGGTCGAGACCCCGGCCACCGCCGGCATGCTGTCCGACGAGGCCAGCCGCAAGAACACCGAGAAGCTGATCCCGATGGGCCGCGTCGGCCAACCGGTGGAACTGGCCAACGCCATCCTGTTCCTGGCCAGCGACGAAGCCAGCTACATCACTGGCGCAGCCTTGCCGGTGGACGGTGGCCGCTCCGCTGTGTTGGTCACGGCGCTGTGATGGCGGGCGGCAACATGGCGTGGCCCGCATCGCTGGAAGAACGGGTAGATCGGCTGGAATCCCTGGATGCCATCCGCCAGCTGGCGGGCCGGTACTCGCTGTCGCTGGACATGCGCGACATGGACGCGCACGTCAACCTGTTTGCACCCGACATCCGTGTCGGCAAAGACAAGGTGGGCCGTGCGCACTTCAAGGCCTGGCAGACGGACACCCTGCGCGAGCAGTTCACCGGCACCTCGCACCACCTGGGCCAGCACCTCATCGAGTTCGCGGATGCCGACCACGCCACTGGCGTTGTCTACTCCAAGAACGAGCATGAGTGCGGCGCCGAGTGGGTGATCATGCAGATGCTGTATTGGGACGACTACGAGCGCATTGACGGTCAGTGGTACTTCCGCCGCCGCCTGCCGTGCTACTGGTACGCCACCGACCTGAACAAGCCACCCATTGGCGACATGAAGATGCGCTGGCCGGGCAGGCAGCCTTACAGCGGCACCTTCCATGAACTGTTTCCCAGCTGGAAAGAGTTCTGGGCGCAGCGTCCCGACAAGGACACCTTGCCCGAAGTGGCGCCGCCCGCGCCGCTGGAGCAGTTCCTGGTCACCATGCGCCGTGGCACCCCCGCACCCAAGATGCGGGTGCGCTGAGCGCGCCGCCGCACACCCGCGAATCTGCAAGAGAGACAAGCCCCATGAACACATTGTTTGAACCGTTGCCGCTGGGCGATTTGCGCCTGGCCAACCGGGTCGTGATGGCGCCCATGACGCGCAACCGCGCCGATGCCGACGGCGTGCCCAACGCGCTGATGGCCGAGTACTACGGCCAGCGCGGCGACGCCGGGCTGATCGTGGCCGAGGGCGCCTGGCCCAGCGCGGCGGGCCAGTCGTACTGCCGCCAGCCGGGCATTGCCACGCCCGCGCACATCGCGGGCTGGCGCCGCGTGACCGATGCTGTGCATGCGCGCGGTGGCCTGATCGTGCTGCAAATCATGCATGGCGGCCGCATTGGCAGCCACCATATCAAGCCCGCAGGGGTGGAGACGGTGGCGCCCTCGGCGTTGCAGGCTGCGGGCGAAGTGGTCACCGACAGCGCCGGGATGCAGCCCTACGACATGCCCCGCGCCTTGAGCACCGCCGAGGTGCGGGCCGTGGTGCAGGAATACGCCCAGGCAGCCCGCAATGCGCGCGAAGCCGGTTTTGACGGGGTGGAGCTGCACGGCACCAGCGGTTATTTGCCGATGCAATTCCTCAGTTCGGGCACCAATGTGCGCACCGACGAGTACGGCGGCAACGCCGCTGGCCGGGCGCGTTTTGCGTTCGAATGCCTGCGCGAGATGGCCGCTGCCATCGGTGCCGGGCGCGTCGGCCTGCGGCTGAACCCGGGCAACACCTACAACGACACCAGCGACGAGAACTCCGCCGCCACACACGCTGAGCTGATGCGCCAGGCTGCCACGCTGGACTTGGCCTACCTGCACGTGATGCGCGCGCCCACGCCGCAGCTGGACGCCTTTGCGCTGGCGCGCCAGCATTTTGGCCCGCACCTGATCCTGAACGACGGCTTTGAGCCAGACAACGCCGAGGCCGCTTTGCAGGACTACGCGGGCGCGGCGCTGTCGTTTGCGCGACATTTCATCGGCAACCCCGATCTGGTGGAACGCCTGCGCGCAGGCCAGCCGCTGTCGCGCTTTGACCGCAAGACGCTCTACACGCCGGGCGCTGCGGGCTACACCAGCTATGCCCGCTACAGCGCCGCACCTGCCACTGCCACCGCCTGATGGTTCCGCATGCACCGGGCGTTGTGGCGTCCGGTGCCTTGGGCCTGTCCACCCGCTGCCTTCACGGCAGCGGGTTTTTTGCTATTAAAAGCGAAGCTGCTAGCGCTTACCACGTAAGCGCCAGAGCCTGATTTGACCAAAAATCAGGTGCATCTTCCCATTGCTAAGAATTGGCACGCATGCGCCGCACCGGAGTGGTTGCCATGTCCGCCAGTGGCATAGACGATGGCCGGGCAATGCAGCTGCCTGGGCGCGCAACAAAGACCGACGTGATGGATATCCGTTAGCTCTCAGTACAACCGATGGTCGCTCGTTATTGCCGGTCTAGTTCGGGAATATCCATGGCCACCAGCTTCCAGGACAGCAGCCCATCACGGCGGAAAATGAAGCCGCCTTTTTGGTTTTCAGGATGGACATACACCTTTGACCATCCGTTGTAGCGCACCTTGAAGCGGGGCCGCTTCTGGTCGCCACCTGCATCTTCAGGGCCACCGATCTGGGGCTTCATGCTGGGTTGGCCTTTTTCCAGCATCAGCATGACGCCCGCCGGGGAGACGAACACCTCCACCATCTGGTTGACCATGCCTGCGGCCAGCATCTGGCCCACACCGGCGAAGGGGTTGTTGGCCATCTCGGGCTGGTTCAGCGGGCCCTGCATCCTGAGCAGCAGTTTGCCCTTGAGGTCTTCGCGCAGCGCGGGGAAGTCCACATGCTCGGCCACGGCAGCCGCATCTTTGTTTTCAACGGCTTTGGCGATGGAGTGCAGGGTCCAGTAGGGCGAGGCATACAGCCCCGCTGCGGCCACCACTGCGGTGACGGCCAAGGCAATGCCGGTTTGTTTTTTCATTGGTTTCTTTCGGTCGAAATGGTGATTGGATGATGTGCCAGGTTGTCCGGTGTTGACATGGCAGGTTGAGCCGAAGGAGGAAATTGCTATTAAAAAAAGAGCTGCTGGCGCTTTATGGGAAAGGGCTGGAGCCTGATTTGGCCAAAAAACATGCGTGCCATTGAAGTCACCCGCGCCAGCGCCAATGCGCGGCGCGGGCGCGGGCGCTGCATCCACCACGGGCAGGGGCGATGGCCGGTGGACTCCCCCTGCCACGGCATGTGGCAACGCACAGGGCGGATGGCGCTTTTCGTTAGTCTCAACGGACGATGCCGCAGGGGGGGGCGCTGACCAGAATCGACCGCATCGGCTTTATTCGTGCAAAGCCAGGAGAAGCGTAAATGATGAATATCAGCGGTCTGGCCTACGTCGTGGCAGAAACCACCGACGTGGCGCAGTGGAAGCAGTACGCCGAAGGCGTGCTGGGCATGATGACGGCGCCATCCCCCGACGGCGGCTTGTATGTGCGCATGGACGAGCGGCAGTTCCGGTTTGCGGTGCAGCCGGGTGCGCGCAATGCCTACGTGGTTTCGGGCTGGGAAGTCACCACCCGCGCCGACTTTGATGCCGCGCTGCGCGTGCTGAACGACGCGGGCGTGGACGTGGTGATGGGCGACGCCGCCCATTGCCGCCTGCGCTGCGTGCAGCAGGTGGCCGCGTTCAAAGACCCCTCGGGCAACCGCCACGAACTGGTGTGGGGCTTTCGCTCGGACTTTGCGCACTTTGCCTCGCCTGCTGGCGTCTCGCGCTTTGTCACCGGCAACATTGGCATGGGCCACACCGTGTTGCCCGCACCGGATTTTGACAAGACGGTGGCGTTTTTCACCCAGGTGATGGGTTTCGGGCTGTCGGATTTGCTCAATTTCCAGCCTGCCGGCCCGGATGGCCCGACCCTGCCCATCCACTTTTTCCACTGCAACAACGGCCGCCACCACAGCCTGGCGCTGGCCGGGTTCCCGGTCGAGAGCGGCTGCGTGCATGTGATGGTTGAAGTGGAAAACATGCCCGAAGTGGGCCGTGCCATGGACCGCATGCAGGCACACCAGGTGCAACAGACCGCCACGCTGGGCCAGCACACCAACGACCGGATGACGTCCTTCTACATGCGTTCCCCTTCGGGCTTTGACATCGAGTACGGCTACGGCGGTGCAGTGATCGATTGGCAGGAGCACGTCGTGCATGAATTTACCCGTGTGAGCCTGTGGGGCCACGATTTCAGCATCGGGCAGCCCAGCGCTGCTGCTTGACCCGGAGACCCGTGATGGCCAATAAACAAATGAGCGCCGCAGCGGCGGTGGCGCAAATCAAGGACGGCATGACCGTGGGCATTGGCGGCTGGGGTCCCCGGCGCAAGCCGATGGCGCTGATCCGCGAGATTTTGCGCAGCCCGGTGAAAGACTTGACCGTGGTGGCTTACGGCGGCGCCGATGTCGGCATGTTGTGTGCCGCTGGCAAGGTCAAGAAGCTGATTTTTGCCTTCGTGACGCTGGATTTCATTCCGCTGGAGCCGTACTTTCGCCAGGCGCGCCAAAGCGGCAGCCTGGAGGTGATGGAAATCGACGAGGGAATGATGCTGCTGGGCCTGAAGGCTGCCGCGATGCGCGTGCCTTTCGTTCCCACCCGCATTGGTCTGGGCACCGATGTGCTGCCGCGCAATCCTGGCATCCGGTTGATCGATTCCCCCTACGACGAGCGTCAATGGGTGGCCATGCCCGCCTTGCCGCTGGATGTGGCGCTGTTGCACGTGGACCGTGCCGATGCCCGTGGCGTCTGCCAGATCAAGGGCCCCGACATCTACATGGACGAGCTGTTTGCGCGCGCCGCCAAGGACACTGTGGTCAGCTGTGACGAGCTGGTGGACAGCAGCTTTTTTGACAGCAGCGAAGAGTCGCGCTCGGTGTTCTGGGAGCGTGCCCACACCACCGCCGTAGTGCACTTGCCTGTGGGGGCGCACCCGAGTTCGTGTGCGCCGCTGTATGGCTTTGACGTCAAGCACTTCAAGGAATACGTGGCCAGTGCCAAGGAAGAGGGCGGGTGGCAGAAATATGCCGAGCGCTATGTCCATTGCACCGACGCCGAGTATCTGGAGCGCGTGGGTGGTATCGATGCGGTGCGCAAGCTGGCGCTGCCAGTGTTTTGACGGGGGCTGTGATGAGTGAATTTTCTTTGGTAGACCGCATCATCTGCGCCGCATCCGAGGCGTGGAAAGACGATGGCGAGGTGCTGGCCACCGGCATCGGCATCGTGCCCCGGCTGGCGGCATCGCTGAGCATGTTGTCGAGCAACCCCGATCTGATGATGACCGACTCGGAAGCCTGGCTGGTGCGCGAGCCGGTGCCGATCGGGCCGCGCAATGGCTACGAACCCCGGCGCGAGGGCTGGATGGGTTTTACCCGCATTTTTGACAACGTGTGGAGCGGCAAGCGCCACGCCATGGTGGGGCCGACGCAAGTGGATCGCTTTGGCCAGGCCAACATCTCCATGATTGGCAGCGACTACCACAAGCCCAAATCCATGATGCTGGGCGTGCGCGGTTTTCCGGGCAACTCGATCAGCCACGCCAACTCGTTTTTCGTGCCCAACCACAGCACCAAGGTGTTTGTGGCGGGCGAGGTCGATATGGTGGCCTCGGTGGGCTACAACCCGGCGCGGCTGGCCCGCGGCTGGAGCCTGGACGACATCGACGTGCGCCTGATCTTCACCAACCTGGCGGTACTCGACTTTGGTGGCCCGGATCGCCAGGTGCGGCTGCGCGCGGTGCATCCCGGCGTGACCCCTGCCCAGGTGCAGGAAGCCACCGGCTTTGCACTGCACATCCCGGCAGACGTGCCCGAGACCGCCGCCCCCACCGAGAACCAACTGGCCCTGCTGGCCCGGCTGGACCCCCACAACCTGCGCGCCTCGGTCTTGAGCTGAGCCCCTGCCATGAACCACACTGACCCCGGTGACGCCTTTGTGCAGCGCCAAGACAACGCGGTCTATGAGACCGATGCGCCCGTGCTGTACCAGGCCGCAGAGGGCGTTGCCACGCTGACCATGAATCGGCCTGACTTCAACAACGCGCAGAACTCGCAGATGACCTACGCGCTGGACGCAGGCTTTCGGCGTGCGGTCGATGACGACAGCGTCAAGGTGATTGTGCTGCGTGGTGCGGGCAAGCACTTCAGCGCCGGGCACGACATCGGCACCCCCGGGCGCGACATCAACAAACCGTTCGAGCGCGAGAGCTTGTGGTGGGACCACACCAACAAGCCCGGCGCCGAGCAGCTGTTTGCGCGCGAGCAGGAGGTGTACCTGGGCATGTGCCGGCGCTGGCACGACATTCCCAAGCCGACCATTGCCATGGTGCAGGGCGCCTGCGTGGCCGGGGGCTTGATGCTGGCCTGGGTGTGCGACCTGATTGTGGCCAGCGAGGATGCGTTTTTCCAGGATCCGGTGGTGCGCATGGGCATTCCGGGCGTTGAATACTTCGCCCATGTCCATGAGCTGAACCCGCGCATCGCCAAGGAGTTCTTGTTCCTGGGCGAGCGCATGAAGGCCGACCGCGCCTACATGATGGGCATGGTCAACCGCGTGGTGCCACGCGATGAACTCGAAGCCCAGACCTACGACATCGCCGCCCGCATCGCCAAGCAGCCACGCCTGGGCTTGGCGCTGACCAAGACCGTGGTCAACCGCGTCGAGGAATTGCAGGGCCTGCGCAGCACCATGGACATGGCCTTTGGCTACCACCACTTTGCCCATGCCCACAGCCAGGTGCTGGGCGCTGGGCAGCTGGGTGGACACGATGCCAAATCGATGGTGCAGGCCAACAAGAAGGATGGCAGAGCATGAGCCAGCCCCATGACCTGCGCACGCCCTTATGCGATTTGCTGGGCTGCCGCTACCCCATCGTGCAGACCGCGATGGGCTGGGTGGCCGGATCGTCGCTGGTGGTGGCCACCACCAAGGCCGGTGGCTTTGGCTTTTTGGCGGGCGCCACCATTGCCGCCGACCAGATCGAGAATGAAATCATCCGCATCCGCCAGCTGACGGACGACCGCCCGTTTGGCCTGAACTTTCACATGTTCCAGCCCAACGCGCAGCAGTTGCTGGACTTGGCGGTCAAGCACAAGCTGCGCGCCGTCAGCTATGGCCGGGGGCCGGACAAGAAGGTGATTGGCCGCCTGCGCGATGCGGGCATCGTCTGCATGCCCACCGTCGGTGCGCTCAAGCACGCGCAAAA
>NZ_JAQUAL010000200.1:0-4564 GCF_028687295.1 Simplicispira sp. | reverse complement strand
GGGCTGGCCCTCTTCCACCGTCAGGCAGGTGTTGAGCAGCAGCACGCCGTTTTGCGCCCACTTGACCAGGCTGCCGCCGGGCGGCGGAAACGCCGGGGGCAGCGTGCCCAGATCGCGCTGCAATTCCTTGAAGATGTTGCGCAGCGACGGCGGCAGCGCCACACCCGGCGCTACCGAGAACGCCAGCCCCTCGGCCTGGCCGCGCCCGTGGTAGGGGTCTTGGCCGAGGATGACCACGCGCACGCTTTCAGGCGGCGTCAGTTCCAGCGCGCGCAGGGGCCGGGGCGGAAAGATGGTGGCCCCGGCCTGCAAGCGCGCCTGCAAAAAGGCCAGCAGCTGGTGCCCCTCGGTGCTGGCAAAAAAGCCGTCCACCAGCGGTTGCCAGCCGCTGGCCACGGGCCAATCGGCGGGGTCAGCGCTCTGGAGTTGCGCCGCGTTCGGGGGATTTGTCCATTCAGTCATCAGCGTCATCCAAAACCAATGCAGGGAGGGCCGATTTTTTAAGCCCAATCGGCCTCTAACGCCCACCAGACGGGCGCTAGCAGCTATGTTTTTTGATAAACCACAGCTGTGCCAGGCACGGCGCGCGCAGGGGTTGGGGGTTTCAAGCCAAAATGGTTTTTAACGCCCGCCAGATATGCGCCAGCAGCTATTATTTTGATAGCTCAGGCGAACAGCTCGGCCAGCGCCAGGCCCGGCTCGGGCGCGCGCATGAACGCCTCGCCCACCAAAAAAGCGTGGACGTCGGCATCGCGCATGCGCTGTACATCGGCGCGCGTCAAAATGCCCGACTCCGTGACCAGCAGGCGGTCGGCGGGCACGTGCTTTTGCAAGTCCAGCGTGGTTTGCAGGCTGACCTCGAAGCTGCGCAGGTCGCGGTTGTTGATGCCGATCAGCGGCGTTTTCAACTTCAGCGCGCGCTCCAGCTCGGCGCCGTCGTGGACTTCCACCAGCACGGCCATGTCCAGGCTGCGGGCAATGGCCTCGAAGTCGCGCATTTGCGCATCGTCCAGGCAGGCGGCGATCAAGAGCACCGCGTCAGCGCCCATGGCGCGCGATTCATACACCTGGTAGGCATCGACCAGAAAGTCTTTGCGCAGCACCGGCAGCTGGCAGCTGGCACGCGCCTGCTTCAAATAATCGATCTGCCCCTGAAAAAACTGCTTGTCGGTCAGCACCGACAAGCAGGCGGCGCTGACCTGGCCGTTGCCCTCGGCGTAGCTTTGCGCGATGTCGGCAGGCTCAAAGTCTTCGCGGATCACGCCTTTGCTGGGGCTGGCTTTCTTGATTTCAGCAATCACGGCGGCCTGACCGGCGGCGATTTTGGCGCGCAGGGCGCCGACAAAATCGCGCGTCAGCACGCGGCTTTCGGCGTCGGCGCGCATGGCCTCCAGCGACTTGCGCTTTTGCGCTGCGGCCACTTCCTGCACTTTGACTTCGCAGATTTTTTTCAGAATATCGGACATGGTTTTTTCCTGGTGGCTGCGCGCGGGGGCCGGGCGCAGCGGGGTGGCGGGTGGGGAGGCTGGCAGCGGCGCGCGCTGCCAGCGCTCAATCGGGGGTGGATGCGGCAGGTGCCGCAGCGGTGGCAGTGGCGGCGGTTGCAGCAGTGGCGGACGGTGCCGGTGGTGTGGCCACGGCAGCAGCGGCAGGCGCAGCAGGTGCAGGCGCCGCCTCGGGGGCGGGCGCGCGCACCACTTTCATGATGGTGTGGTGCATCACCGCACCCACCACGATGAACAGCAGCGAGATGCCCAGCACGATCCAGGTGCCGGCGTCGTGCCAAATGGGGGCGTCGAGCAGGCTCATGGTGTGCTCCTTGCTGCCGGGGTCAGGCGGTGGTGGCCGCAGCGGCCAGGGCCTGGGTGCGTGCCACCAGCGCGTCGAGTTTGGCGCGGGCAGCGCCGCTGTCGATGGCCTGCTGCGCGCGCGCCAGGCCCTCGGCAATGCTGGGCACCACGTTGCCCGCGTACAGCGCAGCGCCCGCGTTCAGGCAGACGATGTCGCGCGCCGGGCCGCTGGCACCGGCCAGCACGCCCAGCAGCATGGCTTTGGACTCCTCGGGGTTCTCCACCTTCAGTGAGCGGGTGCTGGCCATGGGCAGGCCAAAGTCCTCGGGGTGGATTTCGTACTCGCGCACGGCGCCGTCTTTCAACTCGCCCACCAGGGTGCTGGCGCCCAGGCTGATTTCATCGAGCCCGTCGCGGCCATAGACCACCAGCGCGTGCTCGGCGCCCAGGCGTTGCAGCGCACGCACCTGGATGCCCACCAGGTCTTCGTGGAACACGCCCATCAGGATGTTGGGCGCGCTGGCCGGGTTGGTCAGCGGCCCCAGGATGTTGAACAGCGTGCGCACGCCCAGCTCTTTGCGCACGGGCGCCACGTTTTTCATGGCCGGGTGGTGGTTGGGCGCAAACATGAAGCCGATGCCCACCTCGGCAATGCAGCGCGCAATCTGCCCGGGCGTGAGGTTGATGTGGATGCCCAGCGCCTCCATGGCGTCGGCGCTGCCGCTTTTGCTGCTGACGCTGCGCCCACCGTGCTTGCTGACCTTGCCGCCCGCTGCCGCGATCACGAAGGTGGCGCAGGTGGAGATGTTGAAGGTGTTGGCGCCATCGCCGCCCGTGCCCACGATGTCCACCAGGTGCGTGGCATCTTGCACCGCCACCTTGGTAGAAAACTCGCGCATCACCTGCGCGGCGGCGGTGATTTCACCGATGGTTTCTTTTTTGACGCGCAGGCCGGTGACGATGGCTGCCGTCATCACCGGCGAGAGTTCGCCGCGCATGATCATGCGCATCAGGTGCAGCATCTCGTCGTGGAAGATTTCGCGGTGCTCGATGGTGCGTTGCAGCGCTTCCTGGGGGGTGATGGACATGGGGCCTCCGCCAAAAATTTACAGTGTTTCAGGGCTCTAAGGCTGATGGAGCCTGCGCGAGCAGCTATCAAATGAGATGCACCCTGCGGTGGGCGCACGGCGCAAAGCACCGGCACCCAGCGCGGGGCAACACGCCGCCCTCAGGCGCTGCGCGGCTCCAGAAAGTTTTTCAGCATGGCGTGGCCGTGCTCGGTCAGGATGCTCTCGGGGTGGAACTGCACGCCTTCGATGTCCAGCGTTTTGTGGCGCACGCCCATGATTTCGCCATCGTCCGTCCAGGCGGTGATCTCCAGGCAGTCGGGGCAGGTGGCGCGCTCAATGGCCAGCGAGTGGTAGCGGTTCACGGTGAACTGCGGCGGCAGTCCGGCAAACACGCCCTGCTGCGTGGTGGTGATGACGCTGGTCTTGCCGTGCATGAGCTGCTGCGCCCGCACGATCTTGCCGCCAAACGCCGCACCAATGCTCTGGTGGCCCAGGCACACGCCCAGAATCGGCAGCTGGCCCGCAAAGTGCTGTATCGCCGCCACCGAGATACCCGCCTCGGCTGGCGAGCACGGCCCGGGCGAGATGACCAGGCGGTCAAGCTGCCCGGCGTCCAGCCGCGCCTGGATGTCGGCCACGGTGATTTCGTCGTTGCGATACACCTGCACCTGCGCGCCCAGCTCACCAAAATACTGGACGATGTTGTAGGTAAAGCTGTCGTAGTTATCGACCATCAAGAGTTTCATGGCTGCTCTCCTTGGGGCGCGCGCAGGCGGGCAAATTCGCGGTGCTCTTGGGCGATGGAATGCTCCATCAGGCTGCGGTAGATGGCCTCGATCACGTCGGGCGCGCCGCCGTGCAGTGCGGTGCTGGCACGCACGCGCTGCACGATGGCTTCGATGCGCTCTTCGTCGCGCACCTGGGCGGCGTCTTGCTTGATGCGCGCGGCCTGCGTCATGTAGCCGGTGCGCTGCACCAACAGGGGCACCAGGATGTCGTCCAGGGCGTCGATGTGGCGGCGCACGTCTTGCATGGTGGTGCAGTGCTGCACGTTGTCAATGGCGCGGGTCATTCCAGGCCCTCCTCTACCAGTTCGGCGGCGCGCAGCAGGGCGCGGGCTTTGTGTTCGGTCTCTTTCCATTCCAGCTCGGGCACCGAGTCAGCCACCACCCCGGCGGCGGCCTGCACGTAGAGCTGGCCGTCTTTGATGATGCCGGTGCGGATCGCAATGGCCACGTCCATGTCGCCGGCGTAGCTGAGGTAGCCGCAGGCACCGCCGTAAATGCCGCGCTTGCTGGGCTCCAACTGGTCGATCAACTCCATCGCGTGCACCTTGGGCGCGCCGGTGAGCGTGCCCGCCGGGAAGGTGGCCTTGAGTACGTCCATGCTGGTCATGCCCTCGTTCAAGATGCCCTCGACGTTGCTGACGATGTGCATGACGTGGCTGTAACGCTCCACCACAAAGGCTTCGGTCACTTTGACGCTGCCGGTTTTGGCGATGCGGCCAATGTCGTTGCGTGCCAGGTCAATCAGCATGACGTGCTCAGCGCGCTCTTTGGGGTCGTTGATGAGTTCGACCTCGGCGGCCTTGTCCAGCTCGGGCGTGGCACCCCGGGGGCGGGTGCCCGCCAGCGGACGTATGGTGATTTTTTGCCCCTCGGGCGTGCTTTCCTGGCGCACCAGAATTTCCGGGCTGGCGCCGAC
>NZ_JAQUAL010000199.1:0-4588 GCF_028687295.1 Simplicispira sp. | reverse complement strand
CTATCAAAAAAATAGTAAATCAACCCCTGCCACCGCCCCCACCGATGACCACTGCCCTGCCCCAACCCCTGCGCAACCTCCGCATCCTCAGCCTGGCGCTGAACCTGCCCGGCCCGGCGGCTCTGGTACGCTGCGCGCGCATGGGCGCCCTGTGCACCAAGCTGGAGCCACCCGCGCCCGCAGGCCAGCCCAGCGCCGACCCCATGGCCAGCTACAGCGCCGTCGCCTATGCCGCCATGCACGAGGGCGTGCGCGTGCTGCACGCCCACCTCAAAACCCCTGAGGGCCAGGCCACGCTGCACCAGGAGCTGGCCCACACCGATGTACTGATCACGTCGTTTCGCCCCTCGGCGCTGGACAAACTGGGGCTGGGCTGGGAGGCACTGCACGCGCGCTATCCGCAGCTGTCGCTGGTGCGCATCGTCGGCAGCGAAGGCGATCGCGCTGAAGAGCCCGGCCACGACCTGACCTACCAGGCCGATGCCGGGCTGGTCAACGGCCTGCACATGCCACCCAGCCTGTTTGCCGACATGGCAGGCTCGCTGGTGGCCAGCGAGGCCGTGCTGCAAGCGCAACTGGCGCGCCTGCAAGATGGGCATGGCGTGTGCCTGGAGGTGGGACTGGCCGAATCGGCGCAATGGCTGGCGCTGCCCGCCACCTGGGGCCTGATGCAGCCCGACAGCGATGTGGGCGGCGCCCACGCGGGCTACCGCCTCTACCCCTGCGCCGATGGCCGCGTGGCCATGGCCGCACTGGAGCCGCACTTTGCCGTGCGCCTGTGCCAGGCCGCTGGCCTGCCTGCCCTGGGCGATGCGGGCACCATGCGCGCCGCCGCCACCCACGCGGCCATCGCTGCCTTTGTGGCACCACAAACCCGCGCCCAGCTCGATGCACTGGCGCTGGCGCACGACATTCCGCTGCACACCCTGGCCTGACCGCACTCCAGAAGCGCCTCCAGACCCCCGCTGGCAGCCGCGCGCAGACCCAACAAGCGCCAACCGCCAGCGGGGGCAGCGCCCCGCGCCCCCAAACCGCTACAGCAGCACGATGTCGAACTGCTCTTGCCCCATGGCCGCCTCGGCCTGCAAGGAGATAGGCTTGCCGATGAAATCGCTCAGCCCCGCCAGGTGTGGGCTTTCCTCGTCCAGCAGCAGCTCCACCACCTGGGGGGCGGCCACCACGCGGAACTCGCGCGGATGGAACTGGCGCGCCTCGCGCAGAATTTCGCGCAGGATGTCGTAGGCCACGCTGCGCGCGGTTTTCAGGGCACCGCGGCCCTGGCAGGCGGCACAGGGCTCGCACAGCATGTGGGCCAATGACTCGCGCGTGCGCTTGCGCGTCATCTCCAGCAGCCCCAGCGGCGAGAACCCACCCGCCGTGGTCTTGACGCGGTCACGCGCCAGGTGTTTTCTGAACTCGGCCAGCACCGCATCCTGGTGCGCGACCTGCACCATGTCGATGAAGTCCACGATCACGATGCCGCCCAGGTTGCGCAGGCGCAGTTGGCGCGCAATCGCGCCCGCCGCCTCCAGGTTGGTCTTGAAAATGGTTTCGTCAAAATTGCGCGCACCGACAAAGCCACCCGTGTTCACGTCGATGGTGGTCAGCGCCTCGGTCTGGTCAATGATGAGGTAGCCGCCCGATTTCAAATCCACCCGCCGGCCCAGCGCGCGGGCGATTTCCTCGTCGATGGCATACAGGTCAAAAATGGGCCGCTCGCCCTTGTAGTGCTGTAACTTGGCCGCCGCTGCGGGCATGAACTCCTGGCCAAAAGCGCGCAGGCGCTGGAACTGCTCCATCGAATCGAGGCGGATGCTCTGGGTGTGGTCGCCCACCAGATCGCGCAGCACGCGCTGCAACAAATCCAGGTCTTGCAACAGCAGCGACATGGGCGGCAGGCGCAGCGCGGCCTCTTTGGTGCGGGCCCAGGTCTTGCGCAGGTAGGCAATGTCTTCGGCCAGCTCGGCGTCGGAGGAGTCTTCGCCGTTGGTGCGCAAAATAAAGCCGCCGCCCCCGCCCGACTCTTTGCTGCCCACCAGCGCCTGCAAGCGCGCACGCAGTGCATCGCGCTCGGCGGACGGGATTTTCTGCGACACGCCCACATGGTCGTCCTGTGGCAAAAACACCAACAGCCGCCCGGCCAGGCTGATCTGCGTGGACAAGCGCGCGCCTTTGGTGCCAATCGGGTCTTTGATGACCTGCACCATGATGGCCTGGCCCTCGAACACCTGTTTTTCGATGGGCACCAGGGGCTCGCCTTTGCGCGCGAACATGGGCGCCTCGCCGCCCTCCTGGCGCTGCCAGACATCGGCCACGTGCAAAAACGCGGCGCGCTCCAGGCCAATGTCGATAAAGGCCGATTGCATGCCCGGCAGCACGCGCACCACCTTGCCCAGATAGACGTTGCCCACCAGGCCGCGCTCCAGCGTGCGCTCGACGTGCAGCTCTTGCACGGCGCCGTTTTCCACCACGGCCACGCGCGTTTCCTGGGGCGACCAGTTGATCAGAATGTCTTGTTGCATAGGGAGGGAGCCGTAGGGTTAGAGGGCAAAACCGGCCGTGCGCAGCAGCTCGGCAGTTTCGTACAAAGGCAGGCCCATGATGCCCGAATAGCTGCCGCTGATGTGGCGCACATGCGCACCCGCGTGGCCCTGGATACCGTAGGCGCCGGCCTTGCCCAGGGGCTCGCCAGTGGCCACGTAGGCGTCAATCTGCGCCGCACCCATCGCCGCAAAAGTGACGCGCGATACCGACAGCGCGCTCAGGCGCTGCTCGCCCACCTGCAAGGCCAGCGCCGTGAGCACGCGGTGGCTTTGGCCCGAGAGTTCAGCCAGCATGCGCGCAGCGTCCATCGCATCCAATGGCTTGCCGTAGATGGTGCGGCCCCGGGCCACGGTGGTGTCGGCGCACAGGATGGGCGCGGCGGCCAGGCCCCGGCGCGCATGGCGGGCCACGGCGGCATCGAGCTTGAGGTGGGTCACGCGCTGCACATAGGCCGTGGGCGATTCGCCGGGCAGCACGGCCTCCAGGGCTTCGGCGTCTT
The DNA here is from genome assembly GCF_028687295.1 of Simplicispira sp. NCBI lineage: Bacteria > Pseudomonadati > Pseudomonadota > Betaproteobacteria > Burkholderiales > Comamonadaceae > Simplicispira > Simplicispira sp. Next base: position 1,545 of record NZ_JAQUAL010000199.1, on the reverse strand, counting down.
CGGCGTGCGCTCCGTCGGCATCGGGCAAGAGCAATTCATGGCGAATGCCGATTTGCGCCAGCAACTGGCTGCGGCGCGGGCTTTGGGAGGCAAGGTAAACGAACGCAGGCATGGTGGCGCTCCAAAAATTGAGGGTCAAAAACGACTCTGGCGCTTGTGCAGCAAGCGCCAGTAGCTATTAAATCAGGAGTAAATCGGCATGCAACACAGCCGCCAATGGCCCTACTCGCGGTGGTAGGGGTGGCCCGCGTTCACCGACCAGGCGCGGTAGAGCTGCTCGATGAGCAGCACGCGCACCATGGCGTGCGGCAGGGTCAAATCCGACAGGCGGATGCGCTCATGCGCGCTTTGGCGAAACGCAGGCTCCAGCCCGTCCGGCCCGCCAATGACCAGCGCCACATCGTCACCGCCCAGCTGCCAGCCCTGGAGGCGTTCGGCCAGCGCCTTGGTGGTCAAGCTGGTGCCGCGCTCGTCCAGCACCACCACGCGGGTGCCACGCGGGATGGCCGCCTCGATGCGTTCGCGCTCGGCGGCGTACAGCGTCTCCAGGGTTTTGGAGCCGCGCGGCTCGGTCTTGACGGCCTTGAGCTCGACCTTGAGCTCGGGCGGAAAGCGCTTGGCGTAGTCGTCGTAGGCGGTTTGCGCCCAATCGGGAACGCGCTGGCCCACGGCCACAATCAGCAAACGCATGGTTCCAACCCTTCAAACGTCAGGCTTTGGGTTTGCGCGGCGCTGCGCTCTTGCGCGCGGCGGTCTTGGCGGGTGCGTCTGCGGCGGGCGCATTGACCGCAGCTTTGGCAGCGGACTTGGCAGGCGCTTTGGCGCTGGCACGGGGGGCGGCTTTTTTGGCCGGGGCATTTTCAGCGCGCGGTTTGACGACCAGGGTCTGGATGGCGGTCTTGGCCGGTGCAGTTTTGGCGGGGGCCTTGGCAGCCGTCTTGGCCGGTGTCTTTACCGCTGTCTTGGTGGCCGTTGTGGCTGCCGTTTTGGCAGGTGCCTTGGCTGCGCTGCTGGCGGCTGCTGTCTTCTTGGCGGGCGCCTTCTTGGCCGGGGCCTTGGTGGCGCTGGTCACTGCGGCACCAGCGCTCTTGCGGGCAGCGGGCTTTTTGGCCACAGGAGCGGCCTCCTGCGCGGCAGCGTCGCTGCGCTTGCGGGCCGCTGCGGTGGCTTTGGCCGATTTGGCGGGCACGGCGGCGGCTTCGGCCTCGGCCTTGGCAGCGCGGCGCGCAGCGGTCTTGGCAGGCACTTTGGCAGCCGGGGCCGCCGCAGGCTTGGGCGCACCCAGCTTGAGGCGCACGGGCGTATCGCCCCACAGCTCTTCCAGGCGATAGTACTGGCGGATGGTGGGCTGCATCACATGCACCACGGCAGCGCCGCAGTCCACGATGATCCATTCGCCGTTTTCTTCGCCTTCGGTACGCGGTTTGGGGAAACCGGCTTCGCGCACGGCATCGCGCACGCTGGCGGCCAATGCCTTGGTTTGGCGGTTGGACGTGCCCGAGGCCACGATCACGCGCTCAAACAACGGCGACAGGTGCTCGGTAT
>NZ_JAQUAL010000050.1:0-20144 GCF_028687295.1 Simplicispira sp. | reverse complement strand
CACGGCGCAGACCATATCCTGCGCTGGTCTGCCTGGCGCAGGCGACATCAACGACGGGCGCAGCTGTTCCACTACCGGCGTCGGGGATGCATTCCTCCTGAAGAAAATCTACGGCTGTAGTACTAGGACAAGACTGGCGGCCTCAGTCAACGATATTTCATGTATCAGTTGCCAGTGCCTCAAACTTTCTTGGTTCATGCGTTCCCTGTCACAACCCCCGAAAAGAAGCCAGCGCCGCCGGGTCAGGGTGCCCCGGTTGTCCCCCGTCGGGTAAGGCGTGGCTACAAACTGTGATGCGGTGCTATGCCCGCTTGAAGTGGATTACGTCTGCCCCTGGCGCAGCGTGTCCAGGTAGTTGGCCCAGCGCTGGAGCATCTCGCGCCGCGCTGGCAGGTGGGCCGTGCGGTTGTAGGCGCGTCCGTTGGCATCTTTGACGCCATGCGCAAGCTGGTGCTCGATCAAGTCCACGCGCTCGTTCAGCACCTCATCCATGATCGTGCGCGCAGTGGCCCTGAACCCGTGGGCGGTCTGCACGTCGCGGCTGTAGCCCAGCCCGCGCAGGGCAGCATTCACGGTGTTTTCACTCATGGGCTTGTTGGCCGTGCGCAGGCTGCTGAACACGTAGCGCCCGCTGCCGGTCAATGGTTGCAGGCTTTGCAGCAGCTCCACGGCCTGCCGGGGAAAGGGTACGACGTGGGCGGCGCGCATCTTCATCTTCTCGGCAGGGATGCTCCAGGTAGCCGTGTCCCAGTCAATCTCTGACCACTCGGCATGGCGCAGCTCGCCCGGGCGCACCAGCAGCATGGTGGACAACTTCAGCGCCACCACGGTGGTGGGTGTGCCCGTGTAGTCGTGGATGGCGCGCAGCAAGGCGCCCAGCGCCAGCGGGTCAGTGATGGCTGGGTGGTGGTTCTTTTGGGGGATGGTCAAGGCGCCCTTGAGGTCGGTGGTCACGTCACGCTCGGCCAGGCCAGCGGCCACAGCGAAGCGGAACACCTGCCCCACGGTCTGCCCTACGCGCCGGGCGGTATCGAGTGCCCCACGGGCTTCGATCTTTTGCAGCACGGCCAGAACATCACGCGGGCCGATGCTGCCCATGGGCCGGTTGCCAAGGCTGGGGAACACGTCACGGGTCAGCCAAGTGCGGGCGCGCTCGCTGGTGCCCTCGGTGCGCTGCGCGGTGGTGGCCTTGAGCCATGCCAGCGCCACTGCCTCGAAGGTGTTGGCGGCTTCGGTGGCGCGCGCTGCTTTTGCTTCGCGCTTTGCGTCACTGGGGTCTATGCCCTGGGCCAATTGCGCCTTGGCGCGCTTGCGGGCTTCGCGGGCCTGGGCCAGCGACACCGCCGGATAGACACCAACGGCCAGCGTCTTTTGCTTGCCGTGCATTCGGTAGGCCATGCGCCAATACTTCCCCGCAGCCGTGACGTGCAGGTACAAGCCCCCGCCGTCGCTGTGCTTATCGCCTGCCGGTTTGCCACTGTGCTTGGCGGTCTTGGTGAAGGTGTCGGTCAGGGCCACGGTGCATCTTTGGGTGGTTTGTTGGTATGTGGTTTGTTGGTATGCGCCTGATACCAACAGAACTACCAACAAAATGTTGGGATGCCATGATGCCCCGTGACACGGCTTGGGGCAAAGAAAAAGCCCCGTTGCCTATGGAGCAAGGGGCTTTTGATGTGGCCTGACATGGCCTGATACCGTCATATGGTGCCCGGGGCCGGAATCGAACCGGCACGCCTTGCGGCGGGGGATTTTGAGTCCCCTGCGTCTACCAATTTCACCACCCGGGCGGTATTTGTGAAGTCACGAATTATGGCACAGTACGCGCATGAAATATCCGACTATTGAAGATGCCATTGGCCGCACGCCTTTGGTGGCCTTGCAGCGTATCGGTGCGCAGGACAACGCGGCGCGCAACAACGTGATTCTGGGCAAGCTCGAAGGCAACAACCCGGCGGGCTCGGTCAAAGACCGGCCTGCGCTGTCGATGATCCAGCGGGCCGAGGAGCGCGGCGATATCCGCCCCGGCGACACGCTGATCGAAGCCACATCGGGCAACACCGGCATTGCGCTGGCCATGGCCGCCGCCATCAAGGGCTACCGCATGGTGCTGGTCATGCCCGAGGATTTGTCCATCGAGCGCGCACAGACCATGAAAGCCTTTGGCGCCGAGCTGCTGCTCACGCCCAAAAGCGGCGGCATGGAATACGCGCGCGACCTGGCCGACAGCATGGTCAAGCAGGGCAAGGGCCGGGTGCTCGATCAGTTCGCCAACCCCGACAACCCGCGCATCCACTATGAAACCACCGGCCCCGAGCTGTGGGAGCAAACCGGCGGGCGCATCACACACTTTGTCTCGGCCATGGGCACCACGGGCACCATCACCGGCGTATCGCGCTTTTTGAAGGAAAAAAACCCCAACGTGGTCGTGGTGGGCGCACAGCCACAAGAGGGCTCGCGCATTCCGGGCATCCGCAAGTGGCCCGAGGCCTATATGCCCGCCATTTACGACCCGCGCGCCGTCGATGAGCTGGTGCTGGTCAGCCAGGACGATGCCGAAGAAATGTGCCGCCGCCTGGCTCGCGAAGAAGGCATTTTTGCGGGCATCTCGGCGGCAGGTGCCTGCTGGGTGGCGCAGCAAATCGCCGCGCGCGAGCACGACGCCACCATCGCCTTTGTGGTCTGCGACCGGGGTGACCGCTACCTCTCTACCGGCGTATTTCCGGCCTGATGCAAATGTGTAGTCCAAAGTGCCTCCAGCCCTTACAGGGCGGGCGCTGGCAGCTATCAAAATAATCATCCCATGCAGTACGAAACACGCTTTTGCACGCACTGCGCTGCGCCGTTGGCGCGCATCGTGCAGACCGAGGATGGCGGCGAGGTCGAGCGCCTGCGCTGCGGCGCCTGCGGCTGGACGCACTGGAACAACCCCACGCCGGTGCTGGCCGCCATCGTCGAGCTGGACGGCAAAGTGCTGCTGGCGCGCAACGCCGCCTGGCCGGGCAAGGCGTTCGGGCTGATCACCGGCTTCATGGAGGCGGGCGAGACGCCGCAAGAGGGCATCACGCGCGAGATTGCCGAAGAAACCAGCCTGCAAGTGAGCGCGTTGCAGCTCATCGGCGTGTACGACTTCCAGCGCATGAACCAGGTCATCATTGCCTACCACGCCGTAGCCCACGGCCAGGTACGGCTCTCGCCCGAGCTGCTGGAGTACCGCCTGATCGAGCCCGCGCGCGTGCAGTGCTGGCCCGCAGGCACCGGCTACGCGCTGGCCGAATGGCTGCGCGCACGCGGCCACGAGCCGCAGTTTGTGGATTTTTTCCGGCGCGAGGCGGTGGACGCGGCCCCGCCCCTGCGCACCGGCACCGAATAAGTTGGCCACACCGGCCCAGGACACACCATGGACATCAGCAAGGAAATCGACACACGCGGGCTCAACTGCCCGCTGCCCATCTTGAAGGCCAAAAAGGCCCTGGCCGATATGGCCAGCGGCCAGTTGCTCAAGGTGCTGGCCACCGACAGCGGCTCACTGCGCGACTTCCAGGCGTTTGCCAAGCAAACCGGCAACGAGCTGGTAGAGCAGCAAACCGTGGGCGAGGAATACATCCACGTGCTGCGCCGGCGCTGAAGCGGGCGGACGGGCGCGCCTTACAGCGCCAATCCCTTCAGGTACTCGCGGAAATGCGCGCCCACTTGCGGGTGCTGCAAGGCCAGCTCCACGGTGGCCTCCAGAAAGCCCTCTTTGCTGCCGCAGTCGTAGCGCTTGCCCGCGTACTGGAAGGCGTACACGGCCTCGTGCGCCATCAGGCGGGCGATGGCATCGGTGAGCTGAATCTCGCCGCCCGCGCCTTTGGGCTGGCTGCGGATTTCTTCAAAAATGGCGGGCGTCAGAATGTAGCGCCCAGCCACGCCCATGCGCGAGGGGGCTTTCTCGGGGGTGGGTTTTTCCACGATGTACTCCACGCGCATCAGCGGGCCGCCTGCGGGCTCACCCGCCACGATGCCGTAGCGGTTGACCTGCTCCAGCGGCACTTCCTGCACCGCCAGCATCGATCGGCCCTGCTTGGCAAACGCGGCGGTCATCTGTGCCATCACGCCGGGGCTGCTGCTGCCATGGCCTCTTTCGCCCACCATCAAATCGTCGGCCAACAGCACGGCAAAGGGCTCGTTGCCCACCAGCGGCTCGGCGCACAGCACGGCGTGGCCCAGGCCCAGGCTGCGCGGCTGGCGCACAAAAGCGCAGTGCATGTCGCAGGGCATGAGCGAGCGCACCAGCGTCAGCAGCGCTTCTTTGCCCGCCGCCTCCAGCTCGGACTCCAGCTCGTAGGCCGTATCGAAATGGTCTTCGATGGCGCGCTTGCTGCGCCCGGTGACGAAGATCATGTGGCGGATGCCTGCGGCGTAGGCTTCTTCGACGGCGTACTGGATCAGCGGCTTGTCCACCACCGGCAGCATCTCTTTGGGCGACGCCTTGGTGGCGGGCAAAAAGCGCGTGCCCAGGCCAGCGACAGGAAAAACGGCTTTGCGAACGGGACTGGCGTGCATGTTGTGCTCCTGAAAAGTGTGCTGCTCACGCACGTCCATCAAGGGTTTGGCATGGTTTTCATGCCGAAACCCTGGATGGATGCGCACTGACAGCTATTATTTTTGATGGTTGGAAATGTCAGCCCAGGCGCGCCAGCTGGCCGCGCAGGCGCTCCAGGGTGGCGCCAAAGTCGGCCACGCGCTTTTTCTCCTGGTCGATGACGGCGGCAGGGGCCTTGGCCACAAAGGCTTCGTTGTTCAGTTTGGCGCTGGCTTTGGTGATTTCGCCGTCGATGCGGGCGATCTCCTTGGCCAGGCGCACGCGCTCGGCGGCCACGTCCACTTCCATGTGCAGGCACAGGCGCGCCTCGCCCACCACGGCCACGGGCGCGGCCTGGGCGGCCTGGCTCCACGCGGCCTCGTCGTCAAACACCTTCACCTCACTGAGCTTGGCCAGCGCTTGCAGCACGGGTGCGGCGCTGCGCAAAAAGGCGCTGTCGCCCACGGTGAACAGCGGCAGGCGCGCGGCGGGCGAGACGCTCATCTCGCCGCGCAGCGTACGGCAGGCGTCCACCAGCGATTTCAGGCGCGCGACGTGGGCCATGGCGGCCTCGTCGATTTTGTCCAGCCGGGCCTCGGGGTAAGCGGCAATGCTCACCGATTCGCCAGCCAGTCCGGCCACGGGCGCCACCTTTTGCCACAGTTCTTCGGTGATAAACGGGATGATGGGGTGGGCCAGGCGCAGGATGGCTTCGAGCGTACGGATCAGCGTGCGGCGCGTGGCGCGGGCTTGCGCTTCGGTGCCGGTCTGGATTTGCACCTTGGCGATTTCCAGGTACCAGTCGCAGAACTCGTTCCAGACGAAGTCGTAAAGGGTGTTGGCCACGTTGTCCAGGCGGTACTCGGCAAAGCCCTTGGCCACGTCAGCAGACACCTTTTGCAGTTGCGAGGTGATCCAGCGGTCGCACTGGCTGAAGTCCAGGTAATCGCCACCGGGCGTGCAGGCGGCGGCGGCGTGCGCGGCCAGGCCGCAATCGTGGCCTTCGCAGTTCATCAGCACGAAGCGGGAGGCGTTCCAGAGCTTGTTGCAGAAGTTGCGGTAGCCATCGCAGCGCTTGCTGTCAAAGTTGATGCTGCGGCCCAAACTGGCCAGCGCCGCGAAGGTAAAGCGCAGCGCATCGGCGCCATAGGCCGGGATGCCATCGGGAAACTCTTTTTGCGTGTCTTTGCGCACTTTGGGCGCCGTCTCGGGGCGGCGCAGGCCCTGGGTGCGCTTGTCCAGCAGGGGTTCGAGCGAGATACCGTCGATCAAGTCCACCGGGTCGAGCACGTTGCCCTCGGACTTGCTCATCTTCTTGCCTTGCGCGTCCAGCACCAGGCCGTGGATGTACACATGCTTGAACGGCACGCGGCCCGTGAAGTGCGTGGTCATCATGATCATCCGGGCCACCCAGAAGAAGATGATGTCGTAGCCCGTGACCAGCACGGTGCTGGGCAGGTAGAGGTCGTAGTCGCTCAGGCCGTCGGTGCCGGGGGCGGCGCTCTGCGCGGCTTCGGGCCAGCCCATGGTGGAAAACGGCACCAGGGCGGAGGAGTACCAGGTATCGAGCACGTCCTCATCGCGGCGCAGCGTTTTGCCGGGCGCCTGGGCCTGGGCCTCGGCCTCGTTCTTGGCGACGTACACGTTGCCCTCGTTGTCGTACCAGGCGGGAATCTGGTGGCCCCACCACAGCTGGCGCGAGATGCACCAGTCCTGGATGTTGTTCATCCACTGGTGGTAGGTGTTGATCCAGTTCTCGGGCACAAACTTCACGGCGCCCGAATCGACCGCATCAATGGCTTTTTGCGCGATGGACTTGCCCGTGGCGTCGCCCTCGCCCACTTTGCGCATGGCGACAAACCATTGGTCGGTGAGCATGGGCTCGATCACCTGGCCAGTGCGGGTGCAAATGGGCACCATGAGCTTGTGCTTTTTCACTTCGACCAGCAGGCCCAGGGCCTCCAAATCGGCCACCACGGCCTTGCGGGCCACGAAGCGGTCCATGCCCCGGTATTTTTCCGGGGCGTTGTCGTTGACGGTGGCTTGCAGCGTCAGCACGCACACCATGGGCAGCTGGTGGCGCTGGCCCACGGCGTAGTCGTTCTGGTCGTGCGCGGGCGTGACCTTGACCACGCCGGTGCCAAATTCTTTGTCTACGTAGTCGTCGGCAATCACCGGGATTTGGCGGTCGCACAGCGGCAAGTTCACCATCTGGCCGATCAGGTGCGCGTAGCGCTCGTCCTCGGGGTGAACCATCACGGCCACGTCGCCCAGCATGGTCTCGGGGCGGGTGGTGGCCACCACCAGCTGGCCCTCACCACTGCTCAGCGGGTAGGCGATGTGCCACAGCGAGCCGTCTTTTTCTTCGCTCTCCACTTCCAGGTCGGATACGGCCGATTGCAGCTTGGGGTCCCAGTTGACCAGGCGCTTGCCCCGGTAGATCAGGCCCTGCTCATACAGCTTGACGAAGGTGTCGGTCACGACCTTGGAGAGCTTGTCGTCCATGGTGAAGTATTCGCGGCTCCAGTCCACGCTGTCGCCCATGCGGCGCATTTGCGTGGTGATGGTGTTGCCCGATTGCTCTTTCCACTCCCAGACCTTGGAGACGAAGTTCTTGCGCGCCTCGGGGGGGGTGGGGCCCATGTCGTGGCGGCTGATGCCCTGCTCTTGCAACTGGCGCTCCACCACGATTTGCGTGGCAATGCCAGCGTGGTCGGTGCCCGGCACCCAGACGGTGTTGAAGCCGCGCATACGGTGGTAGCGCGTGAGGCTGTCCATGATGGTCTGGTTGAACGCATGGCCCATGTGCAGCGTGCCGGTCACGTTGGGCGGCGGCAGCTGGATGGCAAAGTCGTGGCCTTGTGCGTGTGCCTGGGCGCTGGCGGTGCCGGTGCCCCGCTCGCCTGCCCGGCCATAGCCGCGCTGCTCCCATTCGGGGCCCCAGTGGGCTTCGAGCGCGGCGGGCTCAAACGATTTGGACAGACTGGCAAGGCCGGGTTGGGAGAGGGTGTCGCTCATGGGATTTGGCAAATGAAAACGGCATCCTGCAAGGGATGCCGTCTGGTTGGCGGGTGACGGTATCAGGCGATTTTACCGGCCTGTCCGCGCGGCCCTCTGGGGCGCCAAGATTTGAAGCCAAATTGGCCTCCAGCGCTTGCACGGTAAGCGCAAGCAGCTATCAAATAAATAGCAATCAGGCGGCGCCTGGCACAAACTCGGGGCGGTCGTTGGTCTCGGGCTTGAGCAGCGTGTCCACCTTGCCTTCGGCGCGCTCTTTGCGCCATTGCTCTTTGCGCGCCGTCCAGGCGTTCAGGCGCTCGTGGGCCACGGTGCTGTCTTTGGCCATTTGCTCGGCATCGGCCACTTGCGCGGCCAGCTCCAGGCGGATGCCGTTGGGGTCGAAGAAGTAAATGCTCTTGAAGATGTGGTGGTCGGTCACGCCCAGCACTTCCACGCCGTGCGCTTCCAGGCGCGCCTTGGTGTTTTCCAGCTCTTGCACGGTGTTGACGCGGAAGGCCACGTGGTTGATCCACAGCGGCGTGTTCGGCGATGGCTCGGCCTTGACGTCGTCACCGATGTCAAAAAACGCGATGAACGAGCCGTCTTGCAGGCGGAAGAAGAAGTGCGTGTAGGGGCAGTATTCGCCCGTAGAGGGCACGTAGTCGCTCTGGATGATGTGGTAGAGCGGCAGGCCCAGAATGTCTTCGTAGAAGTGGCGGGTTTCTTCGGCATCACGCGCCTTGTAGGCGAAGTGGTGCAACTGCTGGACGGGGGCTGCGGGCGGCAGGCTGGCCAGATCGGGCTTGGCGGCAGTGGTCATCAAAGTCTCCTGGTGGGGTGTTGGTTTCACTAAACGTAATCAGTTTACCTTAAAGAAATTTTTGCTGCCAGCGGGCATAAAAAAAGCCAGCCCGGTGGGGCTGGCTGGCGCGGGAAAGCGCGCAAAGGCGCTTATTGCTTGACGGCCTCGATCTGCACCACCAGGCGCACGTTCTTCGGGAAGCCCCAATCGACGCCGTAGTTCAGGCCGAAAGCGGTGCGGTCAATGGTGGCTTCAAAGTCGCCACCGCACACTTCACGCTTGAGCATGGGGCTGTCGTAGCAGGCAAACTGGTTGGCCTTGAGCGTGACGGGCTGGGTCTTGCCCAACAGCGTCAGCTGGCCTTCCACGGACTTGACCTTGTCGCCCTCGAAGTGGAACTTGTCCGAGACAAACTTGGCCGTGGGATGCTTGGCCACGTCAAAAATGTCGGCGCTTTGCAGGTGCTTGTCGAAAGCAGCGGTGCCCGTGTTGACCGAGGCCACGTCAAAGGTGATGTCCACCTTGCCGCTCTTGCCCGCTTTGTCGAACTGCACAGTGCCTTCCTTCTTGTCAAAACGGCCCCGGTTCACGGAGGCGCCAAAGTGGCTGATCTCGAAGGTGGCGAAGGTGTGCGTGGGGTCGATGGCATAAGCGGCGGGGGCAGCTTGCACAGCGCTGGTAGCCAGGGTGGCGGCAATGGCGGCGAGGGCGAAAAGGGATTGGCGCATCAAAAAAACTCCTGAAACAAAGGGAATGGAAACCACAGAAATCGGAAAAATCACAGCTTGCCCACGCCGGTCAGCGCGAGCTTGAATTGCACTTGCACATCGTCGGCCACCATGGAGGTGTCGGCCCACTCGTTCTCGCCAATCTTGTAGGCCAGGCGCTTGAGGGCCAGCGTGCCGGTGGCGGTGGTGGTGGCGCCGCTCTGGGTCAGCGTCACGGGCACGGTCACATCGCGGCTCTGGCCTTTGATGGTGAGCTTGCCCGCCACGTCAAACTTGCCGCCGCCCAGCGCCTTGATGCTGCTGGACTGGAAGGTGGCCTGCGGAAACTGGGGCACGTTGAACCAGGTGGGCTTGGGCAGCTCGGCATCGGTTTCACGCGAGCCCAGGGTGGCGCTGCCGGTGTCCACCGTAAAGGCGATGCGGCTGGTGGCCAGCTTGGCTGGGTCAAAGGCGATTTGTGCGCCAAATTTTTTGAAGTGGCCTTCCAGCGGCACGCCCATTTGCTTGGCGGTGAACTGGATGCTGCTTTGGGCAGGCTGCAATGCTTGCTGGGCGTGGGCGGGCACAGCCACCAGCAGCGCCAGGCTGCTGAGCACAACGGCGGGAGCAAAAGAGGAAATGGTCATGGGCAAGGTCAACGCAGGTAAAGAGGGGGTCTGAGTACGGTGGCGGCAGTTGGTTCAGTGCGCGGTGCGCTTGCCCGCAGGCCACATGCGTGCCAGCAGGCCGTCGCGGCCGATGGCGTGGTGCTTGAGGGCCGCTGCAATGTGCAGCGCCGCCAGGTTGGCCAGGGCGTGGGCGCTGTAGGCGTGCCAAGGCTTGATGGCTTCGGCCAGCGCCTTGTCTGCTGCCACGAAGTCGGGCAGCGGCAGCACACCCAGAAAGACGATAGGAAAACCCGCCGCCGAGCTGTAGGCCCAGCCCGTCAGCGGCACGGCAAAGAACAGCACGTACAGCAGGTGGTGGGTGCCATGGTGGAGCGCTTTTTGCCAGCCGGGCATGCGCACGGCCACAGCATGGGGCAAGGCGGGCGGGCGGTGCATCAGGCGCCACAGCAGCCGTGCCAGCGACAGCGCCAGAATCGCCACGCCAGCCCATTTGTGCCAGTTGTAGAGCTTGAGCCGCTGGGGCGAAAACGGCAGGCCGGTCATGTACAGGCCCACACCCAAAAGCGCCATCAGCGACAGCCCCAGCAGCCAGTGCAGGACGATGGCGGTGGTGCTGTAGCGCGCCGTGGTGGATGGCGGGGTGGAAGTGGATGGCATGGTGTGTGTGGTTCCAATGGCCAGCGCTCGGGACGCGGCAAATATTCGTGGTTAGAGGCAGTGTAGAAAGCAGACGCTTCTTCCAGTTCCAATGGAATTGACGTTTTGCTTCAAAGAAATTGAATGCACTGCGGGCCGAAAAGTTCAAATTCCGTGCATGGCAGGTGTGCGCCCCTGCTGCCTGGGGGGCGCTGGCGCAGGCGTCAGTCTGCGAGGGCGGCGCTTTTCCAGGCCTGTGCGGCGGCGTGGCCATCGCCGCGCTGCTCAGCCAGTTCGGCCAGGCGTTGCCAGGCGCTGCGGCGCAGGCTGGCATCTTGCAATTGCTGGGTGGACTGGGTCAGCAACTGCTGGGCTTTGCCCCACAGCTGGCGTTGCAGGCAGGCCATGCCCGCCAGGTACTGCAAACGGGCATCGCGCGGGTTGGCCTGGGCGGCGGTTTCTATGCGCGCCAACCAGGGGGCATCGAGCGCGTCCAGCCCGGCCTCCAGGGCGCGCACCAGCTTGAGGGCATGGGGCCCGGCCAGCGCGCCGGGGTTGTCCACCATTTGCTGCCATGCGGGCAGCAGCCAGTGGCGCACCAGCGCGCGCTCGCCGCCCAGGCTGGCCAGGCGCTGCGCAGCGTGGACGGCCAGCTCGGGCATGGCGCGCTCGCTGTTTTCCAGCGATTGCCAGACTTGCTGCAACTGCGCGGGGTCGTGCGCCCCGTCGATCAGCTCCATGGCCAGCCCGCGCACGATGCTTTGCGCGGCCGCCGCCGAAAACGCCCGGTGCTTGCCCAGCAGGCGGGCGGTGTCCAGGGCGTCTTGCGTCTGGTGGGCGTGGCGGCTGGCCTTGAGTTTGATGCGCAGCGCCAGCGTACGCCGCGCGGCGCCCTGGGGCAGGCTGGCCAGCCATTGCAACGCGGTGCGGGCATCGCGGTCTTCCAGCGCCCAGCGCGCGGCACGCATTTGTATGCCTTCGCGCAGTTCCTGTTCGTGGGCGGTGCCGTGTTGGGGGGCGTGCTCCAGGGCGCGCTCCAGGTGGTGTTCGCGCTGGGTGCGGTCTTGCAGGGCCTGCGAGTCTTCGGCGGCCACCAAGTGGGCCAGGGCACGCAGCTGGCGGCCATGCGGCACGGCCTCGCCCGCCTGGGCCAGTGCGCCTTCCTGGGCCAGCGCGGCCAGGGCGGCTTTGCGCGAGCGCAGAAAGCGCCCGGCCATGAACTGGGCCACCGCGTCCATCAAGGCAGCGTGCATGGCGCGCTCTTTTTGTTGCAGGCGCCAGCGGCGCGCTTCGTGTGGCAGCGCCAGCAGTGCGGCCAGGGCGCGCAGTGCGGCATAGAGCGTGACAAAGCCCAGTGCCAGCAGCAGCAGCACCATGTTGAGCGACAAATCCAGCCGGTAGGGCGGCCAGAACAGGGTGACGGTGCCCTGGTTGTTGCCCGCAAACAGGGCCGAAGCCACCGCGATACCAAACAGGGCCAGGAGCCAGAGGGCTGCACGCATGGGCGATCTCTTTGCGCGCGTTAGCGCCCGGCCGCTGCCGTGGCCAGGGCAGAGAGGGTTTCGTCCAGGCGCGGCAGTTCAGCGGTTTTCAGGTGCGCCTGGGCTTGTTGCAGCACCGTGGCCGCGCTTTGGGTGCGCCGCGATGCCGGGTCGAAGTATTTGTTGATGGCCGCACTGGCCGCAGCCAGATCAGCGCGGGCCGAATCAAACTGGCGCGCCAGCACGCCCAGGCGCGCATTGAGCAGCTTGAGCTTGAGGTTCTCGCGCAGAAAAAATGCCTGGTCGGGCGCCAGCAAAATGGCTTCGGGCTGGTCGATGCGGCTCACGCGCACCAGACCGCGCACTTCGTCGCGCACCACCTCCCAGCTGCGTTGCAGGGCGGTTTGCCACCAGGCCTGCGCTGCCCCGGACGCAGCCTGTGCGGCATCGTGGGTGGCGTGGCGCGCTTGCAGGCGGCGCGTGGCGGCGGCCTGGGCCACGGCGTTTTGTACGGGCAGGTCGTCCACCTGGCGCACCAGATCGTCCAGGCGGGCCAGCAGCCCGGCGGTGTCGGTCACGCTGGCGCTGGTGATGCGCTGCAGGTCACGCTCCAGGGCGCGCTGCAGCGGCGCCAGGCGGGGCTGGGCGGCACGCTCTATGCGTTGCTGGGCGCTTTTGAGGGTGGCCACCAGCGGTTCCAGGCTGCCGGTGAGCTGGGCTTGCTGCTGCGCCAGGCGCAGGGCCGATTCGATATCGACGACCAGATTTTCATCGCGCGAGCGCGACAGGCTTTGCATCAGTGCTTCAAGCTGGCTGCGCTGCAAGGCGACTTCGTTCAGGCGCGTTTCGGCCACGGTCACGCGCGTGGCGGTGTCGCGTGCTTGCTCTTGGGCTTGCAAGGCGATGGTGCGCGCCTCAATGGCCTGCGTGCCCGCATCAGCGCTTTGCCGCGCCAGTTGCTCCTGGATGGTGCTGAGTTTTTGCCACAGCAGGGCGCTGCTGGCCAGACCTGCCACGGCCACGGTGGCCAGGGCGGCCATGGTGTAGAGGGCGGCCTTGCTGGCCGGTGCAGTGCCGGGGGCGTCCGAGGGTGCGGGCGCTGCTGCCGACGCTGCCGCAGCAAACGCCGCCTCAGGGGGGGCGGCGGCGGGCAAGTCGGGGGAAGGCGCGGAGCTCATGGCGCCGATTCTATCGAGGCGGCAACGTCCTCCAGGGTGGGGCGGCATTCCTGCACGCTGCCAAATCCGGCGCTGCGCGCGGCCTGCGCGATGCGCGGGTGCGTGGCCAGGGCGCGCGCAGCCTGCCAGCTTTGCGCAGGCAAGGCGGTGCGCAAATGCGCAATGGCCTGCGAGCTGCTCAGCAGCCACAGCGTGCCGTCGCTGGCCGCTTGCTGTGCCAGGGCGTGCTGTGCGGGCGTCCATTGCGGTGCCGCGCGTGTGTAGGCAGCCACCCAGTCCACTGCGGCGCCTGCTGTGCGCAGTTGCTGCGCCAGCCAATCGCGGCCACTGCCTGCGGGGGCATCGCCCGCCTGGGCGCCGCGCACGATGAGCACGCGCGCGCCGGGCGTGATCTGGCCCTGCACCTGCGCCCACAGGGCTTCGGAGTCAAACTGCACGGCATCGGCGGCGGGTTGGTCAATGCAGGCGGCATCCAGGCCCAGTGCTTGCAGCGTGCGGGCGGTGCCGGGGCCGGGCGCCCACACTCTTGTTTTGATAGCTGCTTGCGCGCACCCAGAAAGGGCCAGAGCCGTTTTTTGATCAAAAAAGTGCTGCGCCGCATTGCCGCTGACCACCATGACGGCGTCATAGCGGGCGATGTGCTGGCGCGCGGTGTGCAGGGCTTGCTGCGCGGCGGCATCGGTGGGGGCGGCAATGGCGATCAGCGGCAGGGCCTGGGCCCGCAGGCCGCGCGCTTGCAGCGCGGCCACCCAGGGCGCGGCCTCGCTCTCGGGGCGGGTGACGAGGGTGCGCGGCACCGGCATGGGCCGCGTCAGCCCGCGCTGGTGCTGTCGGCGGCGCCCGCCACGCCGATGGCACCGCCTGCGCGCAGTTGCGTCGCCACGGCCTGGCCCAGGGCGTTGGCCTGCTCCAGCGTCAGCACGGTGCCTGCGGCGTGGGCGCGCACCAAGGGGATACGGCCTTCGGGGTCGCCCCAGGCGGCGTCCAGGTGCAGTTGATCGCCCTCCAGACGCGCATGGGCGGCCAGCGGCACGGAGCAACTGCCGCCCATGCTGCGGCTGACGGCACGCTCGGCAGTGACGGTAAGCCAGGTGGGCCAGTGCGCCAGCGGCGCCAGTGCCTCAATCAGGTCGTAGCGGGCCGTGCGCACCTCAATGCCCAAAGCGCCCTGGCCCGCAGCGGGCAGCATCTCGGTGGGATCAAAAATGGTGCGGATGCGCGCATCCAGCCCCAGGCGTTTGAGCCCTGCCGCCGCCAGCACGATGGCGTCGTACTGGCCCTCATCGAGCTTGCGCAGGCGCGTGTCCAGGTTGCCGCGCAGGGGCTCAATGCGCAGATCGGGGCGCAGCGCCTGCAACAGCACCTGGCGGCGCAGGCTGGAGGTGCCCACCACCGCGCCGTGGGGCAACTCGGCCAGCGAGGCAAAGGTGGGCGAGACAAAGGCATCGCGCGGGTCTTCGCGCTCCATCACGCAGGCCAGGGCAAAGCCTTCGGGCAGCTCCATGGGCACATCTTTGAGCGAATGCACGGCCAGCTGGGCGCGGCCATCTTGCAGCGCGGTTTCCAGTTCTTTGACGAACAGGCCCTTGCCACCCACTTTGCTCAGGCTGCGATCCAGAATCTGGTCACCCAGCGTGGTCATGCCCAGCAGCGACACGGTGTGGCCGCGCGCGCGCAGCAGGGCTTGCACATGCTCGGCCTGCCACAGGGCCAGGCGGCTTTCGCGCGTGGCGATCACGAGGGGGGAGGGGTGCGGGTTCACGGGCATCGTCTCGAGTAGCAAAGGAAGCGGGGAATGCTAGCATCTTGCGCCGTCGCAGCCACCCTCCCCTCCCCCGCTGCTGCGACCCCCAGGAGACTCTGCGTGAGCGTGAAAAAAATCGACAAAGACCTGCCCTTGATCCAAGACATCCGCCTGCTGGGGCGCATTCTGGGCGACGTCATCCGCGAGCAAGAGGGCGTGGCCGCGTTCGACCTGATCGAGCAGGTGCGCCAGCTGTCTGTGGCCTTCCGGCGCGATGCCGACCACGAGGCCGAGCGCGCCCTGAAAAAACTCCTCAAAGGGCTGACGGCCGACCAGACGGTCAGCGTGATCCGCGCCTTCACCTATTTTTCGCACCTGGCCAACCTGGCCGAAGACCGCCACCACATCCGACGCCGCACCATCCGCGAGCGCGCGGGAGACACCCAGGAAGGCAGCATCGAAGTGGCCCTGGCCCGCCTGCGCTGGGCGGGAATAGCTCCTAAAACAATAGCAGACACACTGGCCAGCAGCTACGTGGCACCCGTGCTCACGGCCCACCCCACCGAGGTGCAGCGCAAAAGCATTCTGGATGCCGAGCGCGACATCGCCCAGCTGCTGACCGTGCGCGACGATGTGACCGAACGCGCCCAGCTCTACAACAGCGCCAAAGACGCCCTGACGCCCCGCGCCCTGGCCGCCAACGAAGCCCAGCTGCGCGCCCGCGTGGCCCAGCTGTGGCAAACGCGCCTGCTGCGCTACAGCAAGCTGACCGTGGCCGACGAGATCGAAAACGCCCTGAGCTACTACGAGGCGACCTTTTTGCGTGAGATTCCGCGCATTTACGCCGATCTGGAGCGCGATCTGGGTGTGCAGCAGGTACACAGCTTTTTGCGCATGGGCCAGTGGATTGGCGGCGACCGCGATGGCAACCCCAACGTGGGCGCCGACACGCTGGTGCAGGCACTGCGCCGCCAAAGCGAAGTGGCGCTGCGCCACTACCTGACCGAAGTGCATTTGCTGGGCGGTGATTTGTCGCTGTCGGCGCGCCTGGTAGGCGTATCGCCCGAGATGCAGGCCCTGGCCGCCAGCTCGCCCGACACCAACGAGCACCGACTGGACGAGCCCTACCGCCGCGCCCTCACCGGCATTTACGCGCGCCTGGCGGCCACGCTGCAAGCGCTCAGCGGCGGCGAGGCTGCGCGCCACGCCGTGGCGCCGCAAAACGCCTACGCCAACGCCGAAGAATTTTTGGCGCAGCTGCGCACCATCGACGCCTCGTTGCAGGCCCACCACGGCGCCGCGCTCGCCACCGAGCGCCTGCACCCGCTGATCCGTGCGGTGGAGGTGTTCGGCTTTCACCTGGCCACCGTGGATTTGCGCCAAAGTTCCGACCAGCACGAGCGCGTGGTGGCAGAACTGCTGGCCGTGGCCCGCATCACCCCCGACTACGCCACGCTGGACGAGGCCGAGAAATGCGCCGTGCTCATGCGCCTGCTGCAAGACGCACGTCCCTTGCGCGTGATGGGCGCCGCCTATGGCGAGCACACCCAGAGTGAGCTGGCCATTTTTGAAGCCGCTTTGCAGATGCGCCAGCGCTACGGCGCCCAGGCCATTCGCCACTACATCATCAGCCACACCGAAACCGTGAGCGACTTGCTCGAAGTGCTGCTGCTGCAAAAAGAGGTGGGCCTGGTGCGCGGCACTTTGGAGGACGTAGCCCCCCCGGCCCACGCCGACCTGATCGTGGTGCCGCTGTTCGAAACCATCGAAGACCTGCGCAACGCCGCGCCCATCATGCGCGCCTTCTATGCCCTGCCCGGCGTGGCCGCGCTGGTGCGCCGCAGCGGCGGCGAACAAGACATCATGCTGGGCTACTCCGACAGCAACAAGGACGGCGGCATCTTCACCAGCAACTGGGAGCTGTACCGCGCCGAAATCGCACTGGTGGCGCTGTTTGATGAACTCTCGCAGGGCGTCGGGGCCACGCCGATCCGGCTGCGCATGTTCCATGGCCGGGGCGGCACGGTGGGGCGCGGGGGCGGCCCCAGCTACCAGGCCATCTTGGCGCAGCCACCGGGCACGGTGCGCGGACAAATCCGCCTGACCGAGCAGGGCGAGGTGATTGCCTCCAAATACGCCAACCCCGAAATTGGCCGGCGCAACCTGGAAACGCTGGTCGCCGCCACGCTGGAGGCGACGCTGTTGCAGCCCACCAAGCCGGCCACGCCCGCATTTTTGTCGGCGGCAGCGCAGCTGTCGCAGGACAGCATGGCGGCCTACCGTGCGCTGGTCTATGAAACCCCCGGTTTCACCGACTATTTCTTCAACTCCACGCCGATCCGCGAGGTGGCCGAGCTGAACATCGGCTCGCGCCCGGCCTCGCGCAAGCCCAGCCAGAAGATTGAGGATTTGCGCGCCATCCCCTGGGGCTTCAGCTGGGGCCAGTGCCGCCTGACGCTGCCGGGCTGGTACGGCTTTGGTGCTGCCGTCGAGGCGTTCTTGCACGCCCCCGGCAAAGACCCCAAGGCGCAATTGGCGCTGCTGCGCAAGATGTACCGCCAGTGGCCGTTTTTCAACACCTTGCTGTCCAACATGGACATGGTGCTGGCCAAGAGCGATCTGGCGCTGGCCTCGCGCTACAGCGAGCTGGTGCAGGACGCCGCGCTGCGCAAAAAAGTGTTTGGCGCCATCGAAGCCGAGTGGCACCGCACCACCGACGCCCTGGTGCGCATCACCGGCGACAAGCAGCGCCTGGCGCACAACACGGCGCTGGCACGCTCCATCAAACACCGCTTTCCGTACATCGACCCCCTGCACCATTTGCAGGTGGAGCTGGTGCGCCGCTGGCGCGCAGGCCAGGGCGACGAGCGGGTGCAGACGGGTATCCACATCTCCATCAACGGCATTGCCGCCGGGTTGCGCAACACGGGCTGAGGCCCGCACGGCCCAGCGCGGGGCGTAAAAAAAGGCCCTGCATCGCAGGGCCTTTTTTGTGCAGTGCCGCCGAAGACAGGTGGTCTGGCGGCTACAGCAGCGTTACTTCTTCTCGGCGTTGATGGCGTCCTGGGCGGCCTTGAGCGGGTCGTCCTCGGCGCTGGCGCCGTCGGCCTCGGGCGCGGGGCTGGCCGGGTCTGCCCCGTCCTGGGGCTCGGGCGCCAACTCGTCTTGCGGTGGCTCGGAGGGCTGCATTTCGGCCTCCATTTGCAGGCGAATCTGGTCCATGTCGTACACCGCCGCCTTGTCCATGTTGCTCGACACAATGCCGGGGAAGGCAATGATCAGGCCGACCATGACAATCTGGATCAGCACAAAGGGCACGGCGCCCCAGTAAATTTGCATGGTGGTGACGGGCTGCACCAGCTTCTTGGTCACTTTGTCGGTGTAGGCCTGGGTGGGCGCCACGCTGCGCAGGAAGAACAGCGCAAAACCAAATGGCGGGTGCATGAACGAGGTTTGCATGTTCACGGCCAGCAGCACGCCAAACCAGATCAGGTCAATGCCCAGCTTGTCCGCCACCGGCGCCAGCAACGGCACCACGATGAACGACAGCTCAAAGAAGTCCAGGAAGAACGCCAGGAAGAAGATCATGATGTTCACCACGATCAAAAAGCCCGTTTGACCGCCAGGCAGGTTGCCCAGCAGGTGCTCGACCCAGCGCGGGCCGTCCAGCCCCTGGAACACCAGACCAAAAATGGTGGAACCGATCAGGATGAACACCACAAAGCACGACAGCTTGGTGGTGGTGTTCAGGGCCTGTTTGAGCAGCGAGCCACTCAGGCGCCCGCGCAGCTTGGCCATGACGAAAGCCCCCAGCGCGCCCATGGCGCCGCCTTCGGTGGGCGTGGCCACGCCCATGAAAATGGTGCCCAGCACCAGGAAAATCAGCAGCAGGGGCGGAATCAGCACGAACGTGACGCGCTCGGCCATGCGCGAGAGCAGGCCCAGGCGCAACACCTTGTTGATCACCGCCACCACAAACGCCAGCGTCACGCCTGCGCACATGGACACCACCACGGTTTCGTCCAGCGCCACCTGCTCTACGGCCTCGCCCTGCCACCAGGAATGCACGGCCACCATATGCTTGGACAGGTACAAAGCCACTGCGGTACACAGCGCGGTCAGTACCAGCAACGAGGGCAGGCCCGCCTTGCCGTTGTCTTCGCGGATGGTGCGTGCCTCGGGGGGTAGCGCAGGCACCCAGGTGGGCTTGAAAATGGCCAGGGCCATCACAAAGGCAGCGTACAGCCCGGTCAGCATGA
The DNA here is from genome assembly GCF_028687295.1 of Simplicispira sp. Taxonomy (NCBI): domain Bacteria; kingdom Pseudomonadati; phylum Pseudomonadota; class Betaproteobacteria; order Burkholderiales; family Comamonadaceae; genus Simplicispira; species Simplicispira sp. Next base: position 1,147 of record NZ_JAQUAL010000050.1, on the reverse strand, counting down.
AACCGGGCAGGAAGGCGCCTTTGTACATATCGCCCACACTGCGGCCCAGCTGGTCGGCCAGGATGATGAGCACCAGCGAGGGCGGAATGATCTGCGCCAGCGTGCCCGAAGCGGCAATCACGCCCGTGGCAATGCGCCGGTCGTAGCCATAGCGCAGCATGATGGGCAGCGAGATCAGGCCCATCGAGATGACGGAGGCCGCCACCACGCCGGTGGTCGCCGCCAGCAAAGCGCCGACAAAAATCACGGCAAACGCCAGACCGCCCCGGATGGGGCCGAACAGCTGGCCGATGGTGTCGAGCAGGTCTTCGGCCATGCCGCTGCGCTCCAGGATCAGGCCCATGAGCGTGAAGAACGGGATGGCCAGCAGCGTTTCGTTCTGCATGATGCCGAATACGCGCAGCGGCAGGGCCTGCATCAGCGCCTCGGGCAGCAGGCCCAGCTCAATGCCGATGAAGCCAAAGAACAGCCCGCAGGCGCCCAGGCTGAACGCTACCGGAAAGCCCAGCAGCAAAAAGACGATGAGGCCGCCGAACATGATCGGCGCGATGTTGTGGGTGAGAAATTCCATGGTGGGCTCGGTGCTCAGTGGGCGTTGCTTTTGGCAGCCTCGGCCAGGCGGCGGATGGATTCGGCCAGTTCTTCTTCGGCCGTTTTCTCGGTTTTCTTGGCAGTGGGGTCGTCAATCAGGCCCTGCAAAAAGGCCAGGCGCTTGATCAGCTCTGACCAGCCTTGCAGCAGCAAGAGCGTAAAGCCCAGCGGAATCATGGCGTACACCGGCCAGCGGATCAGCCCCCCCGCGTTGCTGGACATTTCGTTCGATTGGTAGCCCTGCATGAAAAAGGGCACGCCGTACCACAGCACGGCCAGGCACACGGGCGTGAGAAAGAGCCCAAAGCCCAGGATGTCGATCCAGATTTGCGCGCGCTTGGACAAGCGGCTCGAGACCACGTCCACCTTGACGTGTTCGCCTTGCAGCAGGGTGTAGCCCGCCGCCAGCAAAAAGGCCGCTGCGAACAGATACCACTGCACTTCCAGAAACGCGTTGGAGCTGTAGTTGAAGACCTTGCGCACCACCGCATTGATGCCGCTGATGACGGTGGAGGCCAGGATGAGCCAGAGGACATATTTGCCCACCTGGCTGTTG
>NZ_JAQUAL010000049.1:0-20237 GCF_028687295.1 Simplicispira sp. | reverse complement strand
TAGTCGCCAGCTTCTTTGAGCTCAGGCACTTTGGCCAGGAAGGCGCGCGCATGGGTGCGGGCCTTGCTCACGTTCTCCAGGGCCTGTTTTTCAGCGTCGGTGCGGGCGTTCTCGACGGCTTTGGCCTGGATTTCATTGATCTTGGCGGAATCTGCGGCGCTTTTCTGGGTGAGGAATTTGTAGGCTTCGGCCGATTGCACATTGATGGCGGCCACGGTGCGCTCCATCACCACCTCGGTCAGCCCCTGCCAGCGCGTGGCCTGGGTGATGGCGTTTTCATAACGTGCAATGTCTTCAAACGCCCGGCTCATCGCTGCACTGGAGTGGTATTGCGTGAACGCTGCCACCGCCAGAATCAGGCCGAGCAATCCCAAAATCGTGCCCCACAGCTTGTGGGATACCCTCATATTGTCCAGTTTCATAGGTTCTCTTTTCTGCGCCAAAAATCCAGGGAGGCGTCAAACCAGCGACCGCAGCGCACCACCTGGACACATTAAAGAAAGGCATTCTACGTAAGCAAATGCTTCCATACCTGCACACACTGGCCCTCCCACACCCCTCCAAGGTAAACGCTCTAAAATTGCCCGGTGAACTCCTACCTCAACGCTGACCTGCACTGCCACTCTGTGGTTTCCGATGGCACCCTTACCCCCGAGGTGCTGGCAACGCGAGCGCGCGGCAACGGTGTCGATTTATGGGCCCTGACCGACCACGATGAAATCGGCGGCGTGCAACGCGCCCGGGTGGCGGCGCAGGCCCAGGGCATGGCTTTTTTGAGCGGTGTCGAGATTTCGGTCAGTTTTGCCAGCGAGACGGTACACATCGTCGGCCTGGGCTTTGAGGACAGCGATCCACGCATCGCCCAGGGCCTGGCGGCCACGCGCGGTGGGCGCGACACCCGCGCCATGGAAATGGCCGAGCAACTGGCACAGGTGGGCATTGCCGGGGCCTATGAAGGCGCCCTTAAATATGTGGGCAACCCGGCGCTGATCTCGCGCACGCACTTTGCCCGGTTTCTGGTAGAGGCAGGCGTGTGCAAAGAGACCTCCGAGGTGTTTCGCAAATACCTCACCGAGGGCAAGCCCGGTTTTGTGCCCCACCGCTGGGCCAATCTGGGCGATGCCGTGCATTGGATCACGCAGGCCGGCGGCGTGGCCATCATTGCCCATCCGGCGCGCTACCGGCTCACAGCCAACGAAGAATTCGCCCTGTTTTCCGAGTTCAAGGAACACGGCGGCCAGGGCGTGGAGGTGGTCACAGGCAGCCACTCGGTGGCCGAATACGCCACCTACGCCGCCATGGCCCGCGAATTTGGCCTGGCCGCCTCGCGCGGCAGCGACTTCCATGGCCCCGACGAATCCCATACCGATCTGGGCAAGCTGCCCGCCCTGCCCTCCGGTCTCACCCCCGTGTGGGAGCTGCTGGCCGATCGCATCCAACCCGCTGCCTGATAGGCACAAAGGCTGACACCATGGCCCAGTTTTTTGACATCCACCCCGACAACCCCCAGCCACGCCTGCTCAAGCAAGCCGCCGCGCTGCTGCAAAAAGGCGCCATTCTGGCCGTGCCCACCGATTCGAGCTACGCCCTGGTCTGCCACCTGGATGACAAGCAAGCGGTGGACCGCCTGCGCCGCATCCGCCAGGTCGATGAAAAACACCACCTGACGCTGTTGTGCAGCGACCTGTCGGCGCTGGCCAACTACGCGCTGGTGGACAACAAGCAGTACCGCCTGCTCAAGCTGGCCACACCCGGCCCCTACACCTTCATCCTGGAAGCCACCAAAGAAGTGCCCCGGCGCGTGAGCCACCCTTCGCGCAAAACCATCGGCCTGCGTGTGCCCGACCGCAAAGGCCTGCAAATGCTGATTGACCTGCACGGTGCGCCGCTCTTGGCCACCACGCTGATCCCACCGGGCGAGACCGAGCCGCTCAACGACGCACAAGAAATTCGCCAACGCTACGAGCACCAGATTGACGCCGTGATCGACGCGGGCGCCTGCCCCTTCGAGCCCACCACGGTGATCGACCTGACACCCATGGGCAGCGGCGGCGACCCGGTGGTGCTGCGCGAAGGCCGCGGCAGCCTGTCGGCCATTGGTCTTTGAGGCGGCTCCCGGTGGACATCTCCAACCTCATCCAGACCGTTCTGATCTACGCCCTGCCGGTGCTGTTTGCCATCACCGTGCACGAGGCGGCCCACGGCTACGCGGCGCGCCACTATGGCGACAACACCGCCTACATGCTGGGACGCATCACACTCAACCCGTTCAAGCACATCGATCCCGTCGGCACCATCCTGATGCCGCTGCTGCTGTACTTTGCCACCTCGGGCGCATTTTTGTTTGGCTACGCCAAACCCGTGCCAGTCAATTTTGGCCACCTGCGCAACCCCAAGCGCGACATGGTGTGGGTGGCGCTGGCCGGGCCAGCGTCCAACTTTGTGCAGGCCGCCCTTTGGGCAGTGCTGCTGGTGGTGCTGGTGGGCACGGGCACGCAGGAGCGCTTCTTTTTAGAGATGGCCCGCGCTGGCGTGCTGGTCAATCTGGTGATGTGGGCCTTCAACCTGTTTCCGCTGCCGCCACTGGATGGCGGGCGCATTCTGGTCGGACTGCTGCCCTGGAAGCAGGCACACCTGCTGTCGCGCGTGGAACCCTGGGGCTTTTTCATCGTGATGGCGCTGGTTCTGGCGGGCATTGTGGGCTCGCTGTGGCTGCGCCCGCTGATGAGCCTGGGCTACGGCGCCATCAACCTGCTGCTGACACCGCTCACCGCCCTGCTGCGCTAGATAGCGCCTTTTCTTTTTTCTTGCTGATTGCGTTTTTATGAGCACCACGCGTTTTCTGACCGGCATCACCACCACCGGCACCCCCCACCTGGGCAACTTTGTCGGCTCCATCCGCCCCTCGGTCGAGGCCAGCCTGCGCCCCGGCGTGCAGAGCTTTTATTTTTTGGCCGACTACCACGCACTCATCAAATGCGAAGACCCGGCGCGCATCCAGCGCTCGACACTGGAGATTGCCGCCAGCTGGCTGGCTGCCGGGCTCAACCCTGAGCAGGTCACGTTCTACCGCCAGTCTGACATCCCCGAAATTGCCGAACTCAACTGGCTGCTCAGCTGCGTCACCGGCAAGGGCCTGCTCAACCGCGCCCACGCCTACAAAGCATCGCAAGACAAAAACCTGGCGGCGGGCCGCGAGGCAGACGACGGCGTCACTGCCGGCCTGTTCATGTACCCCGTGCTCATGGGCGCCGACATCCTGATGTTCAAGGCGAACAAAGTGCCCGTGGGCCGCGACCAGATCCAGCACATCGAAATGGCGCGTGACATGGCCGCCAGCTTCAACCACCTCTACGGCGAACACTTCACGCTGCCCGAAGCGGTGATTGACGACAACGTGGCCACCCTGCCCGGCCTCGATGGCCGCAAGATGAGCAAAAGCTACAACAACACCATCCCGCTGTTCAGCTCGCGCGCGCAGCTACAAAAGCTCATCGGCAGCCTGCTGACCGACTCGCGCGCGCCCGGCGAACCCAAAGAAGTCGAGGGTTCGGCGCTGTTCCAGATTTACCAGGCCTTTGCCACCGAGCAAGAGACCGCCGCCCTGCGCCAGCAGTATGCCGACGGCATTGCCTGGGGCGACGCCAAACAGCTGCTGCTGGAGCGCGTGGACCAGGTGATAACGCCCATGCGGGCGCAGTACGAAGCGCTGATCAGCCACCCCGAGCGCATCGAGCAAACCCTGCTGGCCGGTGCCGAGCGGGCCCGCACGCTGGCCACGCCGTTCATCCGCGAGCTGCGCTCTGCCGTGGGCCTGCGCAGCCTGGCCCAGGGCACCGCTGCCCCCCAGGCAGCCAAAGCCACCAAGGCTGCGCTGCCCAGCTTCAAGCAGTACCGCGAAAAAGACGGCCAGTTCTACTTCAAGCTGGTGGCCGCCGATGGCCGCCTGCTGTTGCAAAGCACGGGTTTTGCCGCACCCCAAGAGGCGGGCCAGGCCATCGCCCAGCTGCAAAAAGACGCCAATGCGCTGCACACCCTGGCCGCGCGCCTGGCGCCGGTAGAAGGCGTATCAACGCAGGACGTAGCCGCAGCCCTGCAACAACTGACCGACGCTGCCAACGCCTGATTGGGTGCCAGGCAGCGCCACAAGAATGCTATTATTTAAATAGCACAAAGCGCACGCCACACAAGCCCTGCCGGCCCAAAAACCATCAAAATGCGCCCCCTGTGCCTGAAGCCGCAGGGGGCATGACCACCGCCGCAGGCTGCACCTGGTTGCGGCCAGCGTGTTTGGCGCGGTACATGGCTTTGTCAACGCGCTCGATCAACTGCGCCAGGGTTTCGCCAGGCTGCAGCTCGCCGACTCCCACAGACAACGTGACCTGGCCCGCCTGCTCGTGCGTCAACCGTTGCACGCTTGCGCGGCAGCGCTCAGCCAGAGGCAGCGCCTGCCCCAGGTCACAGCCACTGAAAACCAGCAAGAATTCTTCTCCACCCCAACGGATGACGCTGTCGTTGGCGCGCAGTGCGGCAATGAGGCTGCGCGACAGCGCCTTGAGCACTGCGTCGCCACAACTGTGGCCCCAGGTGTCGTTGATCTGCTTGAAGTGGTCAACATCAGCGATGGCTATCGACATGGGCAGTTTGCTGCCCACGGCCTGCATGTAGGCTTTCTCCAGCACCATTTCACCGGAGGCGCGGTTGAGCGCGCCGGTCAATGCGTCAAAGCGCATGGTCTCGCGAAACATCTGCTCTTCCAGCACCCGGGTGGTCAGGTCGCGAAAAATGCTCACGTAGTGCGTCACTTCGCCCGCCTCGTCGGTCAGGGGCGTGATGGTTTCGTCGCAGTAAATCAGCGCGTTGTTTTTGGCGCGGTTGGTGAAGGTGCCCCTGAAGGTTTTGCCCTGCTTCAGGGTGTCCCACATGTTCTGGTAGAACGCCGCGTCATGTTCACCGGACTTGAGCAGACTGGGGGTGTGCCCCAGCACCTCGGTCAACCCATAGCCGGTGATTTTTTCAAACCCTTTGTTGACAAACTCGATGACGCCGTGGCGGTTGGTGATGAGCACGCCATCGTCGGTGACGTTGAGCACATGGGCAAAAAGCTGGGTTGTCTTTTGTGCTGCCATCAGGTTGCTGATGTCTTGCTGCACTGAGATGAAGTGGGTGATCTTGCCCGCCGGATTGCGCACCGGGGAAATGTTCCACTCTACCGTGTAGGGTCGCCCGTCCTTGCGGTAGTTGATGGTGGAGCCTTGGAAATAGCTGCCCTGGCGCAGGCACTCGCGCAGCCACTCCATCACGTCGGGATTGGTGGCCGGCCCCTGGAGCAGGCGCGGGTTACGGCCCAGCAGTTCTTGCTCGCTATAGCCAGTCATGCGGCTAAAGGCTTCGTTGGCATAAACGATGCGGCAACCCTCTTTATCCAGGCTTGCGTCAGTCAACACCACCGCGTTGAACGACTGCTCAAGCGCAACGGCAAGCACGGCGGGATCAATGTGGCTGAGCAAGGTTTTCATGGGGGCGCGACAAATCCTGATGGTGCAAGCATGGCCACTGAATGGTAACGCGCTGCTTTGGCTGGCCCGGCAAACAGCACCAAGACCAAAGAAAAAACCCTTGCAAGTCATTGACTTGCAAGGGTTTTTAATTTGGCGGAGAGGGTGGGATTCGAACCCACGGTGATATTGCTACCACGCCTGATTTCGAGTCAGGTACATTCGACCACTCTGCCACCTCTCCTGTGTGTCGAAGCCTGCGATTCTAGCAGATATTTCAAGGTACCAGCACTTCCAGCCCGCCCATATAGGGGCGAAGCACTTCGGGCACGGTCACGCTGCCGTCTGCGTTCTGGTAGTTTTCCAGCACGGCCACCAGCGTGCGGCCCACGGCCAGGCCCGAGCCGTTCAGGGTGTGTACCAGTTCATTCTTGCCCTGGGCGTTCTTGAAGCGCGCTTGCAGACGGCGCGACTGGAAGGCCTCGCAGTTGCTCACCGAGCTGATTTCGCGGTAGTTGTTCTGGCCGGGCAGCCACACTTCCAGGTCATAGGTTTTGGCAGCGCCAAAGCCCATATCGCCCGTACACAGGCTCATCACGCGGTAAGGCAGGCCCAGTTTTTGCAGGATGGCCTCGGCGTGGCCGGTCATGGCTTCCAGCGCTTCGTAGCTGTGGTCGGGATGCACGATTTGCACCATTTCCACCTTGTCGAACTGGTGCTGACGGATCATGCCGCGCGTGTCGCGGCCATAGCTGCCTGCCTCCGAGCGAAAGCATGGCGTATGCGCCGTGAGCTTGATGGGCAACTCGGATTCGGCCAACACCACATCGCGGACAAAATTGGTCAGCGGCACCTCGCTGGTGGGGATGAGGTAGAGCGCGGCATGGTCGGGCACGGGCTCGCCGTCCTGGCCACCCTTTTTGGCGGCAAACAGGTCGCCTTCAAACTTGGGCAGCTGGCCGGTGCCTTTGAGCGAATCGGCGTTGACGGCGTAGGGCACATAGCACTCGGCATAGCCGTGCTCTTGCGTCTGCACGTCCAGCATGAATGCGCTAAGCGCCCGGTGCAGGCGGGCGATGCCGCCCTTCATCACCGTAAAGCGCGAGCCCGACAGCTTGACGCCCATGTCAAAGTCCAGCCCCAGCGGGGTGCCCACGTCCACATGGTCTTTCACCTCGAAAGCGAAGGTGGCGGGCGTGCCCCAGCGGCGCACTTCCACATTGCCCGATTCATCGGGGCCCACGGGCACGCTCTCGTGGGGCAGGTTGGGCACGGCCATGAGCATGGTTTGCAGCTCGGTCTGGATTTGCTCCAGGCGCTGGGCCGATTGCTCCAGCTCCACCTTGGAAGCCGCCACCTGGGCCTTGGCAGCCTCGGCGCCCTCTTTGTCGCCCTTGCCCATCAGCATGCCGATGTGCTTGGAGAGCTGGTTGCGCTGGGCTTGCAGCTCCTCGGTGCGGGTTTGCAGGGTTTTGCGCTCGGATTCCAGCGCTTGGAACGCTTGCACGTCCAAGAACGCCTGGGGATTTTTGCGGGTTTCCAGGCGGGCGATGGCGCTGGCCAGGTCTTTGCGGAGAAGAAAAATGTCAAGCATGCAGCGATTTTAGGGGCCACGGCGGCGGCGCCCGCCACAGCGCCGGGGTATTGCCCTCTGGCGCCACCACCGCCCTTTAACATGCCTGTCCAATGGCAGCGCCGATTCTGCCCGCAGGAGCTCAGCATGTTTTTTGTCTTTGGCCCGTCTGGGCAGATGTACCGCGGTGGCCCCGAGAACCTGGCCAAAATCTCGCCCGTGCGCAGCGTGCGCCGCCCCTTGGCGCTGCGCGCGCGCCTGGATCCGCAAGGCGATGGCGCAGCGCCCTTCCCGCTGCCCCCACCACCGGCCCAGACCACAGCGCCCACGCCGCCGACCATGACGCTGCGCGCCCAAGATGCCGTCAGCGCCTACGCCCGCACCGAGCAAGGCCCGCAGATGGCACGCCAGCCGCTGACACGCGTGAGCGATGTGATGACGCGCGGCGCCCTCACCGTCACTCCCACCATGCGCGTGCATGACGCCTGGCACCTGCTGTCTGAACACCACATCGGCCAGGCGCCGGTGCTCAATGCACAAGGCCATGTGGTGGGATTGCTGTTGCGCAGCGACATCGCGCCCCAGGAGCTGCTGCCCGCGCCGGGCAGCATGGGCGAACAATTGGCGCTGGTGCGCCGCCTGGTGGCAGAGGCCATGGTCAGCCCGGTGCCGACGGTGTCGGTCGATACCGAGCTGCGCCGCGTCGCCCAGGTGCTGCTGGACACCGGCCTGCCCGGCCTGCCGGTGACGGATGAGTGGGGCAGCATGGCGGGTTTTGTCTCACGCACCGACATCCTGCGCGCCGTGGCCGCCGACCCGCCGCTGGACTTGTGGAGCTGACTTGGCCGATAAAATTATCGGTCAAATCAGCCTCCAGCCCTTGCGCGGTGGGCGCTACCAGCTATCAATAAAAGAGTGTTACAGCGTCAGGCAGCGCCGGTTTCGGGGCGGCGCTCGGCCAGTTCCAGGCCGGTAGCGGCATCGAGCTTGAGGCCCTTGGGCAGCGGAAACTTCACCGTCTCTTCGATGCCGTTCATGCTGCGCACCGACACCGCGCCCAGCGCCTTGATGCGGTCAATCACCTGCTTGACCAGAATCTCGGGCGCCGAGGCTCCCGCCGTCAGGCCGACGCGGGCAATGCCCTTGAACCACTCGGGACGCAGCTCATCGGCACTATCGACCATGTAGGCCGTGGTGCCCAGCTTGGCCGCCAGCTCGCGCAGGCGGTTGCTGTTGGAGCTGGTGGGGCTGCCCACCACAATCACCAAGTCCACCTGCGGGCTCAGTACCTTGACGGCATCCTGGCGGTTTTGCGTGGCGTAGCAAATATCCTGCTGTTTGGGCTCGCGCACCTGCGGAAAGCGCGCGCGCACGGCGGCGGTGATCTCGGCGGCATCGTCCACGCTCAGGGTGGTTTGCGTGACCACGGCGAGTTTGGCCGTTTGCAACGGCTGCACGCGGGCCACGTCGGCCACGTCTTCCACCAGGTGGATGCCGTGGTCGAGCTGGCCCATGGTGCCCTCGACCTCGGGGTGGCCTTTGTGGCCAATCATGATGAACTCGTAGCCCTCCTGGGCCAGCTTGGCCACCTCGACGTGGACTTTGGTGACCAGCGGGCAGGTGGCGTCAAACACGCTGAAGCCGCGCGCGTGCGCCTCCATCTGCACGGCCTTGCTCACACCGTGGGCGCTGAACACCAGCGTGGCGCCAGGCGGCACATCGCTCAGTGCTTCAATGAAGATGGCGCCCTTGGCCTTGAGGTCGTTGACCACGTAGGTGTTGTGCACGATTTCATGGCGCACGTAGATGGGCGCGCCAAACTTTTGCAGTGCCCGCTCCACGATCTCAATGGCCCGATCCACGCCCGCACAAAAGCCGCGCGGCTCGGCCAGCAGCACTTCCTGGGGCAGGTTCACAGCACGCCAATCACCTGGACTTCAAACGTCACCGGCTGGCTGGCCAGGGGGTGGTTGAAGTCGATCAACAACGCATCGGGGCTGTCGGTGTTGCCCACTTGCACCACCACGCCCGCGTAGGTGGCCAGGCCATCGGGGGTGGCAAATTCGACCACTTCACCGGGGTGGTACTGGTCGTCGGGGTCGCCCATGGCGTTGAGCAGCGTGCGCGCCACCCACTGCTGCATCTCGGGGTTACGCTGGCCAAAAGCCTCGCCTGCGGGCAGCTCGAACGTGGCGCGGTCGCCCTCGTTCAGGCCCAGCAGGCGCTCTTCCATGGCCGGGGACAGCTCGCCTGCGCCCAGCGAGAGCGTGGCCGGTTTGCCGTCAAAAGTGTTGATGATGTCGCCAGCGGGGCCCGCCAGACGGTAATGCAGGGTCAGGAATGAACCCGGTTGAACAAGTGCCATGGGTGCCTCTATAAACTGGCGCCATTTTACGGTTGGCCTCCCGCACACTGCTCCCCCATGCCCCTCAAAGACCTTCCTGCCGACGCGCAGCCGCGCGAGAAGTTGCTGGCGCGCGGCCCCGCTGCCCTGGCCGATGCCGAGCTGCTGGCCATCTTGCTGCGCACCGGCATCGTCGGCAAAAACGTGTTGCAGATGGCGCAAGAGCTGCTGGACGCCCCCCGCATCGACGCCACCACGGGCCAGCTCAGTGGCGGCTTTGGCGGCATTGGCGGCCTGCTGCACACCAGCGCGGCCGACCTGGAGCGCATCAAAGGTCTGGGCCCGGCCAAGCGCGCCGAGCTGGTGGCGGTGCTCGAACTGGCCCGCCGCGCCCTGGCCCAGCAGCTGCAAGAGGGCGAGGTGTTCGACTCGCCCGACGCCGTCAAGCACTACCTGCAACTGCACCTGGCCTACAAGGGCCACGAGGTGTTTGCCGTGCTGTTTCTGGACAGCCAGCACCGCCTGCTGGCGCTGGAAGAGATGTTTCGTGGCACGCTGACGCAAACCAGCGTCTATCCGCGTGAAGTGGTGCTGCGCGCCCTGCACCACCAGGCCGCTGCCGTGGTGCTGTCGCACAACCACCCCAGCGGCAATGTGCAGCCCAGCCGCGCCGATGAGGCGCTCACGCAAACTTTGAAAACCACCCTGGCGCTGATCGACGTGCGCGTGCTCGACCACGTGATCGTGGCGCCGGGCCAGGCGCTGTCGATGGCAGAAAAGGGCCTGCTGTGATCCTGCAAGACTCTACCCTGCTGCGCTCGGCACTGGCCGCCGCACTGGAGGCGGCACGCGCCTCGGATGCGGGCCAGCAGGCACTGCCACTGCCACCGCCACCGCCACCAGAGCCACCGCCGCTCTCGCCCGCTGCGGCCCGGCGCGCCGCAGCGGCAGCGCGCATCCACCAGGCACCGCGCACCGCCCCGGCGGGAACAGGGGCACGTGCCAGTTCTCCCCGGCGCCGCAGCGGCCCGCGCATCACCGATTTGCACGATCTGGGCGCAGTAGCCCGCCAGTTGCGCGAGGAACAGGCCCGGCTGGAGGCCCAAGCCAAAGAACGCCGCGCCGCCGCCGCCCGCCGCGAGGCCGAGCACCAGCTGTTCAGCCGCGCTGTGGGTGCCATCAGGCCGCTGCGCACCCGCGAGCGCCTGCACCTGTCCGATCCACCGCCGCTGCCCCTGCCCGTGCAGCACTGGCTGGACGAAGAGCGCGTGCTGCGCGAATCCATCAGCGACGACTTCGACGTCAGCACCCTGCTCGACACCGACGACCAGCTCAGTTTCCGGCGCCCCGGCATTGGCGTAGAGATCACCCAGCGCCTGCGCGCCGGGCACTGGAGCATCCAGCGCCAGCTTGATCTGCACGGCCTGCGCGTCGATGAGGCGCGCGAGGCGCTGGGCCAGTTCATCCGCAACGCGCACAAAAACGGCATGCGCTGCGTGCGCGTGGTGCATGGCAAGGGGTTGGGCTCGCCGGGCAAAAGCCCCGTGCTCAAAAGCCGGGTGCAGCGCTGGCTGGTGCAAAAAAGCGAGGTGCTGGCCTTTGTGCAGGCGCGTCCCATGGACGGCGGCGCAGGCGCGCTGCTGGTGCTGCTGCAACCAGTGGGCACGCGGCAGTAGCCCCCCGCACCGAAAAAATTTCAGGTATTTTTGGCCTGCAGCCCAAACGCAGCGGGCGCAAGCAGCTATCTTTTTTGACAATCAAAAGCGCGCAAACGGATCGACCAGCGAGGCCAGCGAAGCACCGCCGGGCGCGGCGGCAGCGGTGCGCGGAGCGCTCTCGGGGGACTCGTGCACGGGCGTCAGCGGCAGCGGCTGCATGCGGCGGCCATAGATGCGCTGCACGCGCTCGTCCAGCGTGGGGTGGCTGTCCAGGTGGCGCTGTAGCACGCTGGCGCTGGGCACATCCACCAGCAGCATGTGCTGCACGGCGGGGTGGGCCAGACCGGTGTGGCCGTGCGGCGCGCCCGCAGCACCGGCCTGGGCGCGCTGGGTCTGCACCTTGCGCAGCACGCCGCCCAGGCCGTCTTTGCTGCGCGTCCACTGCACAGCGCGGGCGTCGGCCAGAAACTCACGCTGGCGCGATACCGCCGCCTTGAGCAGCCGCCCGGTCAGCCAGCCCGCCCAGCCCGCCAGCCGGATGGCACTGCCAAACCACCACGCCAGACCGGGCCGTTCGCGCATCTCGTCGCCAAAGTGGTGTACCAGCTCCAGGCCATAGACCATGCCGGCCAGGCGCATTTTCAGGCGGGTGTCGCCCTCGTGCAGGTGGCTGAGTTCATGCGCCACCATGCCTTGCAGCTCTTCGCGGGTCAGCCAGTCGAGCGCGCCCTGGGTGACGGCCACCACGGCGTCCGATGCGTCCCAGCCCGCCGCAAAGGCGTTGATGGCCTCGGTGCGTGGCAGCACCATGACCTGGGGCTGGGGCATGTGGGCGGCAATGCACAGCTCTTGCACCACGTTGCACAGGCGCTGCTCGGCGTGGCTGGTGGCGGGCCGGGCCTCGCGGGCGCCAATGCGCTGGGCCAGGCGCACCCCACCGGCGCGCAAATTCGAGGTCTCCAGCCACCAGCCGCCCAGCACCAGCAGCAGCGACACGCCCACGTTGGCCGCCAAAAAGCCGCGCGGATACGGCAGCTGCACCGGCAGCGCCCAGTTCATCATCTGCCAGGCCAGCACCAGCGCGCCATGGACTGACGCCACCAGCAGCACCACCGCCACGGCAAAAGCCAGCAGCAGGCGGCGCGTCTCAGCGCGGGCGTTGTGCTGGTGGTCCCAGAACTTCATGGGGGGGGTGGGCGCAGTGGCAGGCGGCGCAGGCGCTGGAGCAGGCAGGAGGCAGAGGCCAGCAGCGGTGCAGGCGCGCGCCAGCGCAGCGGCTCAGAACTTCACCTGGGGGGCGGCGCGCTCGGCCTCGCTGCGCGTGGCTTCGAGCATGGCGGCGGGCGCAAAGCCCAGCAGCCGCGCCACGATGAGGGCCGGAAACTGCGTGGCCTCGTTGTTGAACTCCAGCACCTGGTCGTTGAACGCCTGGCGGGCAAAGCCGATGCGGTTCTCGGTGCTGGTGAGTTCTTCGCTGAGTGACTGCATGGTGGCGTCGGCCTTGAGTTCGGGGTAGGCCTCGGCCACCACCATCAGGCGCCCCAGGCTGCTGCCCAGCACGCCTTCGGCGGCAGCCAGCGCGCCCAGCGCCGCCGCATCGCCCACATGCTGGCGCGCGTTGCTGGCGGCGCCCTGGGCCTGGCCGCGCGCTGCAATCACGGCTTGCAGCGTGCTGGCTTCGTGCTGCAAATAGCCGCGCGCCACTTCGACCAGGTTGGGCACCAGATCGTGGCGGCGCTTGAGCTGCACATCAATCTGGCCAAAGGCGTTGGCGGTGCGGTTGCGCAGTTGCACCAGCCGGTTGTAAACGGCCATGGCCCACAGCGCCACAGCCACCAGCAGCAGCACCCCTACCCACAGTTGCATGTCCATGGCAAGCTCCTCCCAGATGTTGGATCAGCGCAATTGCAGCGCCGACGATTGCAGCGCCCGCGCCGCGCCCGTGCCCATGGCGGCACCAAAGCGCTTGACCAGCCGCTCGGCCACGTTGTCGCGGCGGGTGTAGTCGATGATGTCTTCGGCCTTGACGACCTCGCGGGCCACGTAATCGAGGCTGCCCAAGTGGTCGGCCAGGCCCATGTCCAGCGCCTGCTGGCCCGTCCAGAACAGGCCGCTGAAGGTTTCGGGCGTGGGCTTGAGCCGGTCGCCCCGGCCCGACTTGACCACGGTGATGAATTGCTGGTGGATCTGGTCGAGCATGGCCTGCGCGTAGGCGCGCTGCGTTTCGGTCTGGGGGCTGAAGGGGTCGAGAAAGCCCTTGTTCTCGCCTGCGGTGAGCAGGCGGCGCTCGACGCCCAGCTTTTCCATGGCGCCGGTAAAGCCAAAACCGTCCATCAGCACGCCGATGCTGCCCACGATGCTGGCCTTGTCCACATAAATGCGGTCGGCGGCAGCGGCGATGTAGTAGGCCGCTGAGGCACAGGTTTCTTCCACCACGGCGTAGATGGGCTTGTTGTGCTTGGCCTTGAGGCGCACGATTTCGTCGTTGATGATGCCCGCCTGCACCGGGCTGCCACCCGGCGAATTGATGAGCAGCACCAGCGCCTGCGAGCCCTCGTCTTCCAGCGCGCTGCGCATGGCGGCGACGACAAACTCGGCGCTGGCCTCGGCGCCCGCAGCGATTTCGCCCTTGATGTCCACCACGGCGGTGTGTGGACTGCTTTTGGTGGCGGTGTTCATGTCGCGTGACATCACCGCCCAGGCCAGAAAAACAAAAAACGCCAGCCACCCCAAACGGGTGAAGGTGCGCCAGCGGCGCGCGGCGCGCTGCTCGGCCAGGGTGGAAAAGGCCAGCTTCTCCAGCACCTCGCGCTCCCAGCCGGGGGCATTGACAGGGGGCGATTTTGCTCCTGAATCAGTAGCTGCTCGCGCCCACAGGTCGGGCGCTGCGGGCTGTTTTGGCTCAAATCCGCTGGAAGGGGGTTGCTGGGGCTCGGTCATGTCAGAACTCAATGGGCTGGAGGTGTTGTGCAGTATGCCAGCGCACCCGGCCGCACTCAGCCCTGGCGCAGGAGCCAGTCGTGCAACTCGCGCACGGTGTGGGCCACGCTCAGGGGCTGCAAGGGGGCAAAGGTGGTGTGGTCGTGGGCGCCGTAGGCCACGCCCACGCTGGGGCAACCGGCGTTGAGCGCCATTTGCAGGTCGTGCGTGGTGTCGCCCACCATCAGCACGCGCTCGGGCGGCACGCCAAACTCGGCCATCAGCTCGTGCAGCATCAGCGGGTGCGGCTTGCCAGCGGTTTCATCGGCGGTGCGCGAACCATCGAACACGCCCTTGAGCTGGGCCGATTGCAGCGCTTCGTTCAGGCCCCGGCGGCTCTTGCCGGTGGCCACGGCCAGCAGGTGGCCCCGGGCGCGCAGGTCGTCCAGCAGGGGCAAGACGCCTTCGAACAGGCTCACTTCGTCCTGCAAGCGCAGGTAGTGGTAGCGGTAGCGGTTGCCCAGTTCGGGGTATTTCTCGGGCGGCACGTCGGGGGCGGCGTGGGCCAGCGCCTGCGTCAGCGCCATGCCGATCACGTAGGCAGCGGCCTCTTGGCTGGGCACGGCGCCGCCCACATCCTGCACCGCCGCCTGGATGCAGCGCACGATGATCTGCGTGGAGTCGAACAAGGTGCCGTCCCAATCGAAGGCGATCAGGTCAAAGCGGCGCGAAGGGATCAGGTGCAAGGTCATGGCGAGGGGGCAAAAGCGGCCAGCTCGGGGGGCAGCTCGGCATGCAGTTCGGTGCGTGCGCCGCTGGCGGGGTGGGTAAATTGCAGGCGCCAGGCATGCAGAAACATGCGTTTGAGGCCCGCCTTTTGCAAGCGCTTGTTCAGCTCGAAATCGCCGTATTTGTCATCGCCCGCAATCGGGTGGCCGCTGCTGGCCAAGTGCACGCGAATCTGGTGCGTGCGGCCGGTCTTGATGGTCACTTCCAACAGGCTCATCGCAGGCAGGCCCCGCAGCGGTTGCGCGGGTGCCGTGGCGCGCACCTTGACCAGCGTGATCGAGCGCATGCCGTCGGGGTCGTCTGCCGTGGTGACGCGCACGCGGCGCTCGCCATCGGGCAGCAGGTATTTGTGCAAAGGGGTGTCAATCACCTTTTTGTTGGCGGGCCAGCTGCCGCTGACCAGCGCCAGGTAGGTTTTGCCGGTTTCACGCTCGCGGAACTGGTCTTGCAGGTGCGTGAGCGCACTGCGCTTTTTGGCCACCAGCAAGATGCCCGAGGTTTCGCGATCAAGCCGGTGTACCAGTTCCAGAAATTTCGCCTGCGGGCGGGCCTGGCGCAGTTGCTCGATCACGCCAAAACTGACGCCGCTGCCGCCATGCACGGCCACGCCAGCGGGTTTGTCGATGGCCATCAGGTGCTCGTCTTCCAGCAAAGCCGGAAACTCGCGGGCGGGCGCGGGGTGCGCGGCTTTCTCGGCCATTTTTTCCGACACGCGCACGGGCGGCAGGCGCACCTGATCGCCACTGTGCACGCGGGTGTCGGCACTGACGCGGCCTTTGTTGATGCGCACTTCACCGCTGCGGATGATGCGATAGACGTGCGTTTTGGGCACGCCCTTGAGCTGGCGCATGAGGAAATTGTCGAGGCGCTGACCCTCGGATTCGGCATCGACTTCAATGAGCCGTGCCGCCGGGGCAGCGGGGGCCACAGCGGCCTGGAGGGCGGGGGGTTGCGGTGTTTTGCCGCCTATAATCTGTTTCACCTGCGCAGTGTTTTGTAAGTGGTTGATTTGTCTGGAGTTTAGTCCACACAGCCATTTCCCCCGCGCAGGCAGGTCGATGCCAGCGGGTGTCGCGCACGCAGATAGCAGGCCAGTTGCCTGCCTTGGCCTGCACGGCGCACGGCAGGCTGACGCAATTGAAATACTGAATACGGAATACCCCAGCTGGCAGTCCACCCACCCCGGGCCGCGACTGCCAGCGGATCAAAGCGAACATGTTGGTGCTGGTGATGATGGTTCAAACCCTGTGGCGGCGGCGCTGGCTACCGCTATGGGCATTGAAAAGCACGCCAACGCACATCCTGCCTGCGCAACCAGCTATTTATTCGATAGCAAATCTGCACTTCTCCAGGCTCGCTCCCATCCACGCGCCCTTGCCACCCCCGCAGAGCTAAAGCTCGGCGGCACTTGGCATACCCGGCAATTCCCTTCGTTTCAAGGCGTCAGTCCAGGCATTGTTGGCTCCTACCGAGCCTGTTGTTTGTTTGGAATCACGGGCCGCAGCCCGGCAGCCACAGTGCTGCGGCGCTGCCGACCCCGCACACGTAAAGGAAACGCATCATGAAGCGGATGCTGATCAACGCCACCCAGCCCGAAGAACGCCGTCTGGCCATTGTGGATGGACAAAAACTCCTCGACTACGAAATCGAAATCGAAGGGCGCGAGCAACGCAAGGGCAACATCTACAAAGCCGTTGTCACGCGCGTCGAACCCTCGCTGGAAGCCTGTTTTGTTGATTACGGCGAAGACCGCCACGGTTTCCTGCCCTTCAAGGAAATCTCCAAGCAGTACTTTGCCCCGGGCGTCTCGCCCAGCCAGGCGCGCATCAACGATGTGATCCGCGAGGGCCAGGAGCTGCTGATCCAGGTAGAAAAAGAAGAGCGCGGCAACAAGGGCGCTGCCCTGACCACCTTCATCAGCCTGGCGGGCCGCTACGTGGTGCTGATGCCCAACAACCCGCGCGGCGGTGGCGTCTCGCGCCGCATCGAGGGTGAAGACCGCGCCGAGCTGAAAGAAGCCATGGACCAGTTGGAATACCCCAACGGCATGAGCATCATCGCCCGCACCGCCGGCATTGGCCGCACCGCCCCCGAGCTGCAGTGGGACTTGAACTACCTGCTCAAACTGTGGAACGCCATCGACGGCGCCGCCAAGGGTGGCAAGGGCGCCTTCCTGATCTACCAGGAATCCTCGCTCGTTATCCGCGCGATCCGCGACTACTTCAACAACGACATCGGCGACATCCTCATCGACACCGACGATATTTACGAGCAAGCGCAGCAGTTCATGGCACACGTCATGCCCGAGCACGCTGCGCGTGTGAAGCGCTACCGCGACGACGCCGCCCTGTTCAGCCGCTTCCAGATCGAGCACCAGATCGAATCGGCCTACGCCCGCACCGTGCAACTGCCGTCCGGCGGCGCCATCGTGATCGACCACACCGAAGCGCTGGTATCGGTGGACGTGAACTCGGCCCGCGCCATCAAGGGCGGTGACATCGAGGAAACTGCCACGCGCACCAACCTGGAAGCCGCCGACGAAGTGGCCCGCCAGATGCGCCTGCGCGACCTGGGCGGCCTGATCGTGATCGACTTCATCGACATGGAGGAGAGCAAGAACCGCCGCGAAGTGGAAAACCGCCTGCGCGACGCGCTGCGCCAAGACCGCGCCCGCGTGCAGTTCGGCACCATCAGCAAGTTCGGCCTCATGGAAATGAGCCGCCAGCGCCTCAAGCCTGCACTCTCCGAAGGCTCGTCCATCCCCTGCCCGCGCTGCGGTGGTTCGGGCCACATCCGCGACACGGAAAGCTCGGCACTGCAAATTTTGCGGATCATTCAAGAAGAGTCGATGAAGGACAACACGGCTGCAGTGCACTGCCAGGTGCCGGTGGAAGTGGCCTCGTTCCTGCTCAACGAAAAACGCACCGAGATCGCCAAGATCGAGTTGAAGCAGCGCGTGAGCGTGCTGATGGTGCCCAACAAGACGCTGGAAACGCCCAACTACCGTCTGGAACGCCTCAAGCACGACGACCCACGCCTGGACCACCTCGACGCCAGCTACAAACTGGCCGAAGAAGTGGAAGACCCCACCGCCGTGACACGCCGCTCGCAAGAGCCCACCAACAAGCAAACCCCGGTCATCAAGGGCGTGCTGCCCGATGCACCGGCACCCCAGGCCGCACCGCGCGCTGAGGGCGAAACCCGCCCACCCCGCCCTGCCAACGGCCAGCGCACCGCAGCACCAGCGGCTGCACCCACAGCGCCACAGCGCCCTGCCCACCGGCCCGCGCCCCAGGAAAAGGGCTTTTTTGCCTGGCTCAAAAACCTGTTCGGCTTTGGCAGCCCCCCCGCGCCCATCGTTGCACCGCCCCCCGCACCCGCAGAGCCGTCGGCCCGTGAGCCGCGCCGGGATGGCCGTGGTGCCAGCGAAGGCCGGGGCCGCCGCAACGAGCGCACCGACCGCAATGGCAACACCAGCCGCGATGCAGGCAGAGATGCCCCGCGCGATGCCAGCAACGCCAATGAAGGCCGGGGCGGTCGCCGCAACGAACGCACCGAGCGCCCTGCGGAAAGCACACGCCCCGCCGAAGCCCGCCCAGCGCGCGATGCCGAGCGCCGCAATGACCGCCCGGAAGGCGAACGCCGCGAAGGCCGTGAAAACCGCGAAGGAAGCCGCAGCCGCCGCGATGCCGAGGCCCGCCCGCTGGACGATGCCACCGCACTGGACAGCACGGCCATGCCCACGCCAAGCGCCGGAGCAGACAGCGCAGCCCAAGAGCAGCGCCCCGAACGTGCGCCACGCCGTGAGCGCGGTGAAGGCGCAAGCGGTAACCCCCGCCGTGAGCGCAGCCCACGCGGCGAAGGCCGTGAGCGCGCACCACGCGCACCGGAGTCCGCCACCCACCAGGCTGCAGTGGCCGACTTTGTCGACACAGCCCCCCAGTCGGCCTTGCCTGACCTGGACTTGAGCGGTGATAGCACAGCCCCGCCAGCGGCAACGCCCGCCACCGAAGAGCGCCGCGAACGCCGCTCACGCGACCGCTATGGCCGCGACCGCCAGCGCGGTGAACGTGGTGAGCGCCAGGAGGCAGCAGCCGCCCCGGACAGTGGCGCCCTGCCTGCCGACAGCACGGTGGAGCAGGCCGCCACTGAACCAGCGCGCCGCAGCTACTTTGCGCCAGCGGCTGCACAGTCGGACATGCCCGTGCCCGCAGCAGCCGCACCGTCTGAAGCGCAGGCAGCGCCCGTGACCGTACCAGCGTCGGCACCTGCGCCAGCTGAAGCGCCCCAGCCCGTGCAGGCTGGCGCTGATCAGGCCAACGCTGCCACGGTGTCTGCCGACGCACCCGCCCCAGCGCCCACCGCAACCGCCGCGCCAGCAGCAGCTGCGCCCGCAGCGGCTCCGGCCCCTGTAGCACCCGCGCCGGTAGCTGCGCCTGCACAGGCCGCAGCCAACACCGGCACCATGCCGCGCGTGCAGCCCTATGTATTGCCCATAGTGCAGATGCAGGAGATTGCACAAAGCTGCGGCTTGCAGTGGGTCAACTCGGATGCGGACAAGGTGGCCGCAGTACAGGCAGCCATTGCCGCAGAACCCCGCCCCGTGCATGTGCCGCGTCCACGGCCAGCGCCCGTCGTGATCGACGAAGGCCCGCTGGTGCTGGTGGAAACCCGCCGCGACCTGCGTGACCTGCAACTGCCGTTTGAGCAGCCGCCCCAGGCCTGAGGCCCGGCGCATCCCAGGGGCTGCGCGCTGCGCGCGCCCCTGCAACCATTCCCCACGCGCCGACCTGCTCACCACGGGTCGGCGCTTCTTTTTGTGCCCTTTCGCCTGCACCCATGCCATGCTGATCCTGCTGTCTCCCGCCAAATCCCTGGACTACGACACGCCCGTGCCCGCAGGGCTGGCCCACACCCTGCCGCACTTTATTCCGCAGTCCAGCCAGCTGATAGCACTGCTGCGCCAGCAATCACCGCAAGAGGTCGCCTCGCTGATGAAAATCAGTGATGCGCTGGCGGCACTGAACGTGGCGCGCTACGCCAGCTGGACGCCGCAGTTCAGCGCCGACAACGCCCGCCAGGCCGTAATGGCTTTCAATGGCGATGTGTACGAGGGCCTGGATGCGCGCACCCTCAGCCATGCCGAGCTGGACTGGGCGCAGGCGCACCTGGCCATCCTCAGCGGCTTGTACGGCGTGCTGCGCCCGCTGGACTGGATGCAGCCCTACCGGCTGGAGATGGGCACGCGCCTGCGCACCAGTGCGGGCAACACGCTCTACCAGTTCTGGGGCGCGCACATCGCGCAGTGCCTGAACCAGCAACTGGCAGAAACCAGCAGCAACACGCCAGGCATGCCAGCAAAGGCCCCTACCACCGCGCCGGTCGTGCTCAACCTGGCATCACAGGAGTACTTCAAAGCCGTCGATCGCAAAGCGCTGCAGGCGCGCGTGGTGGAG